>SPBY01000391.1 GCA_004525825.1 Bacteroidia bacterium | reverse complement strand
CGATGCTCCAGCGCGGCGATGGCCGGCTCCACCCAGGAGACGTCCTTGTCGAGCGCTGCCATCGCACGCTCCCAGCTTGCGCGGGCCGCAGCGTACCCGCCGTTGCGCACCTGGGCGAACAACTCTACGAAGGCGAGCGGTAGCACTCCGGCCCCGAGTTCCCGCGCAATGGCGACGTGCCGCATCGCCGCCTCGTCCTCGCCGCGCATCGCGTGGCGCACCGCGAGCACGCTGTTCACGATCGGGGACACCGGGTCTAGCTCATAAGCCTTGGCGAGATTATTCCGGGCCAGCTCCAACTGGTTGGTCATCAGATATATGGATCCGATCTCAAAATAAGCCACATCGCAATCCGGCTTTTCCTTGATGACCATGGTGTACAGTTTTACGGCCTCCGCCAGCTGGCCAAAGTTTTTCTGCTTGACCGCTTCAATCAGCACATATTGATAGTCCTGATTTTTAGCTCCGCTCTGGCACCATCCCGTAAGGATTCCTGAGAACAGCATTCCCAACACCAATCCTCCAATAACTGTTCCCTTTTTCATGTCTTCCTCAATTTGTTCCTGTATGTCCAAAACCTCCGGCGCCTCGTTCAGACTCCTCCAGGGAATTGACCTGTGACCATTGAATGGCTTCCACCTTATTGATCACCATCTGGCAAATTCTCTCCCCGTTCTCTACTACAAAATCCTCATCAGACAGGTTGATCAGAATGATTCCAATCTCACCCCGGTAATCCGCATCAATGGTGCCAGGAGTATTTACCACAGAAATTCCTTTATTTAATGCCAGGCCGCTCCTGGGCCTTATCTGTGCTTCATACCCCGCTGGTAATTCAATAAACAATCCGGTAGGAATAAGTTCACGTTGTAAGGGTTTTAGTGTGACGGGCCGATCCAGGCTCGCCCTCAGATCCATACCCGCCGAGTAGGGTGTGCTGTAAGCCGGCAGGGGATTGTCTGAGTTATTTACAATTTTAACTTCCATCGGATCGGTCTGTTTTATAATTATTAAATGTAATACGCTCCTTCCATACAACAATGGCGCTAAAAGCACCCAGAAGCAAGAGGGGCCACAATTTGTTCAGGCCCTGAAGGTTTTGCAAAAATAGTTTATTGATTATATATATGAAGCCTGCCAGGGCCATATATGCCAGTATTCTTCCTGTCCGGTAAGGAACTGGAAAGTGCTTTTTCGACCATGCATAGGAAAGCACCACCATGGTGCTGTAGCATAACAAATGGGCCCAGGCAGAGGCCACATAGCCGTATCTGGGGACAAACAAAAGGTTAACCACAATGGTAATAGCTGCTCCCAAAAGAACTAGAATGGCTCCAAAATGGGTCTTATTTGTGAGTTTATACCAAATGGAGAGGTTGAAGAAGATGCCCATGACCAGGTTGGCCGCCAGCACCACAGGAACAATATGCACCCCTTCCCTGAAACCCGAACCGATGAAAAGGATAAAATAATCCAGATACAGGGTGACCAGGAGAAATATAAAGAGCCCCGCCACCACATAGAATGTCATGACGTCCGCATAGAGTTTCCGGGCATTCTTCTCTTCCGATTTTGAAAAAAAGAAAGGCTCTGCGGCGTACTTGAACATTTGTACGAAAAGAGTCATCAAAACAGCCAGCTTGAAATTAGCCCCATAGATCCCAAGTTGTTCCATGGGATTGAGCTCAGGGGATATGAGGTGTTTCAATAAGATCCTGTCCAGGGCCTCATTCACGGTTCCTGCCAGTCCTGCAATCAATAGAGGATAAGAATATCTGAGAACCTCCTTCAGCAAACTCCTGTCAAATGCGGAACGGAAAGCGGCAGCTATTTCCGGTACCAGCAAAAGAAGTTTCAATGAAGACGCTATAACATTGGATATCAACACATAACCCACACCAAGGTTTTCATTGTAGATCCTTGAAACCAGCTCCGCTTCGGTATGCCGGGGACAATAATAGAGGAAAAACAGGTTCAGACTGATATTGACCCCTACCTCTACCAGGCGTATCAGGGCATACTTTACCGGCCGGTTAAGCAACCTGATCCTGGCAAAAGGAATGGAAGTAAATGCATCGATCCCCACAATAATAGCCAGCCATTTTATATATTCCGGATGATTCTCATAGCCGATGGCTCCACTTACCGGGCCCGACCAAAGCCACATGGCTACGATAAACAGCAATGAGGTGATAAACAAAGATCCCAGTACCGTACTGTACACTTTCTCTTTCTTATCGGAGTTGCTGGCAAATCTGAAATACCCGGTTTCCATGCCATAAGTAAGAATGACCAGGAGAAACACCACATAAGCATAGAGCTCAGTAATTACACCATAGGTGGCCTTCTCGAATACCCTGGTATAAAAAGGGGTGAGCAACAGATAGTTAAGCAGGCGGGGCAATACAATGCCCAGTCCGTATACGGCGGTTTGCCCGAACAGCTGTTTGATGGGATTTCTCAAGTTCTCCGCAAGATTTTCGTAAAAGTAGTATTATCCGGAGCGATGATCATTCATCTACTGACTTTTTATTAAACAGGAGATAGCCGAAGCTTAGTTGAATCGACCACGGATTTTCACCTGCGGTAATATAGCCCACATTTAACGATACCGGGCCGGCCACTGTTACGATGTTCAAAGAAGCGTTGAATAGGGTATTCATGCTTTTGAAATAGCCCCCCAAATAAGCCTCGTTGTTCTGATCCCTGAGAATCTCCCGCACCGGAAAAAACGCATAGGCTTCCAGCTTGGCATGCACCTGTTTTCTGAAATTGTACAGGGGCATCAGGCCCACAGCAATGAACTGATTTGCCCTGTAGTGTTCCATGAATAGGCCCTTGGTAACAAGGTTTGGTTGAAATGCTGTAGCCTCAATAATGGTCGAAAAGTAGTTGCTCAACAATGGTTTGAAGGTGGCCTCTGCCTGAATATGATAACCCAGCGCAAAAGACCCTCCCAGCGGAACATAATCCGTATTATCGAATTTGGCTGAAAACCAGGCAAAGTTATTTCTTTCGTTCTGCTCTGCCTCGCTAGTGGAGCCGGGGTAATAAGATTCCACTCCATAACCCACCCTTAGTGAATGTATCCTGTGGGTCCCTTCGGTAGGAAACTGTTTATTGTTCAGGGTGTTCCTTTCGCTTCCCAGGTATGCCGAAAAGAGGTTCACCTCAGAAATTTCCGAGGTGTCGGTGGAGTAGAAATCCCGGGTCATGTAGTAGACCTCTTTGTCCCTTCCAATGCTGATCCCCCCTCTGATTACGCCATTGAGCTTATAGGGAATCCCCGTATCAAATCGGAAATTTATCTCATCCTCGGTAATGTAGGGTGGTTTCAGGTCTGCAAAAAAGAAATTGGTGTCGTAAGTGTTGTAGCGGTAACCGTTGTAATTGAAATTCATTAGAAAATATACCGGGATCCTGGAAGGATAATCGAACCTTACTCCCAAATTTACTCCATTATAGAATCTTCCAAACTGAACACTGCCTTTCAGGTGGGTATTGATCTCTGTCATATGTCTGTAACTAAAACCCAGGAAAGTCTGGGCCAATCCTGAAGTGGAGAAAAAAAGTCCAAAACGTGCCTCCAGGGGCGTTTGCGGAATCACTCTAAGTTTCATAGTAAAAAGAGAGTCCTCGGGCTTGTATACAGCTTGAGGATAGAGGTATACAAAACTCCTGTCGCTGGCAAGCTTGAGGTATTCTTTTTTCATCCCTTCCACACCCAGAATGCTATCTGATTTCCGAATGGACCGTTCCGCATAATTTTTCTGCTTCTCATCAAGACCATTGATCTCAAACTTATTGAACCGAAGTTCTGGAAAGGAGTTCACAAAAGCCTCTCTTCTTTGTCTCAAGGTAACCGTATCATCTGCCATCCGGTGAACAAGCCGCCTGATGCTGTCCATCTTTTCCATTGTGGTCTTGTAGCCTATATCCACAAACTCCTCCAGTTTGTCAAAAGCAAGAAGCGACTGCCTT
>SPBY01000312.1 GCA_004525825.1 Bacteroidia bacterium | reverse complement strand
CAAATTTGAAAGATTTCATAATAGGTTTAGTTATGTTGTAGGTATTCAGGTTAGACTGGAATAGCAGAAGAAGGTTTAAGAGATTTACATCTTATTCAGAATGATTCCCAGCCCAAAATCGCCAGCACCGCTGAAGTGGAATCTCGAATCAGAAAAAGTGAATCCGGGACCCATGCTTAAGTTCCAGTACCAGCGCCGTCCCATGGTGTACTGGAATCCGATGGTGCCTCCAATAGAGTAGAGAAGATCGGGAAACTCTATATTGAAAGGAAGACTGATGTACCAGCCAGAGTAGTACCGGGTGGTCTTGCCTTTGTGGTGCCTGTCTTCCAGGTTGAAGTAGTAACGAGGCTCAAGAGTAAAACTGGGACTGACATAGGGTTGTGAAGATGGGGCCCATTCATTATAATCCCAGAAGGAGGTCTTTAACCAGAATCCCACTACAAAGGTAAAATTCTGTGAAGGTGCAATTTCAGCAATAAGTTTGGGAGCGATGAAACTGATTTTGGCAATCATAGAGGGCGATTTGGGCTCCATATCAAAGATGCGGTTCTGGGCCTGAAGCGGCAGGATAGTGAGGGCGAAAAAGAGTGCTGGAATTATTCGTTTCATTATTATCATGGATGCTATATTTTGGTTCCGCATATCTTGCAGTAATGGGCATCGCTATCGTGCGTATCGTGACCGCAGTTTGTACATAATGCCTGCTTTGGGTTCCGGCTTGATTTTACGGCTTTCCCGATTTCGACAGAAATGATCCCGGTGGGGACCGCAATGATGGAGAAGCCGGTGAGCATGGCCACCGAGGCAAGGATTTTTCCCAGCACCGTAACCGGGGCGATGTCGCCATAGCCCACCGTGGTTATGGTCACAATGGCCCAGTAAACACTCTGGGGGATAGAAGTGAATCCATTCTCCTCTCCTTCAATGAGATAGAGGAGCGATCCCAGGATCAGGACCAGGGTAAGGACGGCACCAAAGAAGACAATGATTTTGTTCTTGCTAAGTTGAAGTGCTTTCACAAGAATGGCTGCTTCTTTCACATACCTGGCCAGCTTAAACACTCTGAACATACGGAAGAGCCTGAGTGCCCTGATGGTTAAGAGGAAAGTATACTGATCAAAGACCAGTCCCAGAAAGGTGGGCAGGATGGCCAGCAGGTCCACAAGCCCGTAAAAACTGGTGATGTACTTCAGGGGCCGGGGAGAGGAATATATCCTGAGCATATATTCCAGGGTAAATGAGATGGTAAAAATCCATTCGGTGGTCACGAAAATATCATGATACGTCTCCCGAATGGAGGAGACACTTTCCAGCACCACGATGGATACACTGAGAATGATCATCCAGAGCAGTACAATATCAAATGTCCGGCCGCCCCTGGTTTCAGTGCCAAAAATAGTAACGAATATTTTACCCCGTAAATTCACTGTCATTCAAAGTTATGATATTTGGACCAAAAAAAAGGCCATCTCTGATGAGACAGCCTTCTTAGATAATATTCTTTGGTACCCGACCCTATTCAGGGCTGATTGCTTCAACGGGACATACATCGGCGCAAGCAGCGCAGTCCGTACACAGTTCAGGATCAATCACATATATATCTCCTTCGGTGATAGCTTCAACCGGACACTCATCAATACAGGTACCACATGCAGTACAATCATCTGAAATTACGTAAGCCATATCTTATTTTTTTTAATTCTGATGGACAAATTTAGTGGCAAATTTCTTTTTAGCAATTCTAAAGGGATATATTTTTTATACAGGCTTCTTTTTGAGCAACTCTACGGCCAGGAAGGATAGAACTGAGATTCCCGTTTTCAGTGCAGTTTCATCGGCCATAAACCTGGAAGTGTGCAGCGGATAGACCTGTTCAGAACCGGGGTTCCTGACTCCCAGGCGGTACATCATTCCGGGAATGACTTGGGTGAACCAGGCAAAATCCTCGGCGGTCATCCGGATGTCCATATCTTCCACACGGTCGGAACCCAGCAATTTTGTAGCAAGTATTCCCGATTCTGAGGTGATTTGTTCATGGTTGAACAGCACAGGATATCCGTGCCTGACTTCCAGATGGATGGACCCGCCAAGGCCGGAAGCGATATCTGAGGATACTTTTTCGATAAGCCTGTGTGCCTCCTTTCTCCAGGTTTCATTCATGGTTCTGAAGGTTCCTTCCAGCTGAACCTGGTCGGGTATCACGTTGGTCGCTCCATTGGCCACTACCTTGCCAAAGGAGAGTACCGTGGGTACATGTCCGGGAGCTTTTTCAGTAATCTCCTTCTGAAGCTGGATGAGGATATGGGAAGCCATTAAAATGGGATCTTTCAGATCTTGACGCAGAGCTGCGTGCCCCCCTTCTCCCTTCACGGTGATGAAGATTTCATCGTTGGAGGCCATGTAGATACCAGGTCTGAATCCCACATGGCCCGATTCCATTTCGGGAAGCACATGTTGAGCGATGATCATATCCGGCTGCCGTCCTTCAAATACCCCTTGCTCAAGCATCAGTTTTGCCCCACCTGGGATCTTCTCTTCACCTGGTTGAAAAAGAAACAATATCTCACCCTCAATGAAGGGCTTCAACTGATTGAGTACCCTGATGGAGCCAAGCAGGGAGGCCATGTGAATGTCGTGTCCGCAGGCGTGCATGACGCCCGGATTTTGCGAGGCAAATGCAAGCTCTGTCTGCTCCAAGACGGGAAGGGCATCCATATCGGAACGCAGAGCTATTCTAAGGCCTGGTTTTTCTCCTTTGATAGTAGCTACAATACCGGTTTCTACAAATGGAAAATCATACTCCACGCCCCATTGATCCAGCAACTCCCTGATGGTAGAAGAGGTTTGGTGTTCCTGGAAAGAGAGCTCGGGATACTGGTGAAAATGACGCCTGAGGGCGATTATTTCATCCATTAACTGATCGGAAAGTATGTGGTCTATTTGCTCCTTCAGGTCCATAGGGGAATGACTTGCGATGTTTAAAAATCGAGGCTGAGAGAGAGATAGAACATTCGGGGTTGCGTCTTCATGTTTTCCACACCCCAGGCCCAGTCAAGCCGGATAAAGTATCCCAACAGTTGGGCCCTGACACCAAATCCGTATCCCGCCACTACGGGGTCCCGGTTGGCATCGAGGGTAATGGTCATGGGGCCGTTTCGAATGATTTCGGTATTCCATGCATTCTCATTGTTATAAGGATTCCATCCGTTCCATGCGGCTCCCACATCGGCAAAACCCACCACCTGGAAGTTGTTGAGAAAGCCTGAGCTTAGCGGGTGTCCGGCCAGGTAACGGAAAATGGGCCACCTGAGTTCCGTATTGATGACCAGGAAATTGCTTCCATTCCTTATGTTCTGGGAGAATCCTCTAAGATTAGTTGCCAACGCCTGGTAGGCATAGTTCCTTGAGTAATCGATGTCCACCGTTTCATTGAAGGTGGGATTGCTGGACTGAGAAAAATTGATCCAGTTATCCACACTGCCCAGGTAATAGATCAGAGGGCTCCTCCCGAATGAGGTGCTTCCTGCAATCCTGTTGGCCCAGATCAGGGTCCTGTGAATCCGGGTATAGTGTCTGAAGTCGGCACCTATCACAAACAGGTCAGATTTGGAAGCGTTGATTTGCCTGTAAGCCTCCCCGAACACCTTCCACCGCATGCCGCTGTAAAGATTGGTCCCAAGCTGCCTGGTGTTATCAAAAATCAGCTCTGCTTTTAATCCTCCCCATACCTTTAGTATATCCTCTTCTTGCAGGCTTTTGCTGTCAGTAGAAAGGAAGACCGTATTATCGTGTCTGAAGGAGGCAGTTCCTTTAATCGCCAGGGTCTGATTCAGGGGAAATTTCACAGAGGCCAGCAATTCATTCGTATAGGTTTTCACAATGGAAAACTGGTCTATGTAGTTTTTGAACACCTGACGGTGAAAGAGCAGTTGTTTGTCCAGTCGCTTTTTCAGGTTCTCAAAACTGAGCAGGTATTCATTGCTGTCAAAGTCGGTGGCAAACCTGATCCCCCCCACCAGCCTGTAGTCTTCGAACAGATCGTTGGCTCCAACCTTTAACAGCAGGTTGAGTCCAGGATTAAAGTAGAAGGCACCTCCGGTGAAGGCCTGGTAGGATGCATTGAGGAAACTGAAGTCGAGTTGGTTCACCATTTTATTAGGATAGAAAGCGGTGGAGTAGTCGATGTACATCAGTTTTTCTTCCTGCATGGAATCAAGGACCAGATTAAGGTTCCTGTTGCGCAACTGGTTGTTATAATAATTCAGTTTCTCCCGTTCAAATATGTAATTGTTGATGTCGATCTTAAACTCCTGCAGTGAGATAGTATCGCCCTCATGCACGATCTGGTTGTTCGCAATGTCCTTCATGGACACCACCTTTTTCTCCACATGGTGGATGGAGTCTTCCCTGATCAGCCTGTTCACATGCTTGTCTCTGTATTCGGTAGGCTCCAGCTCATCGCCAAATCTCCGTTCAAAGTCAAAGGGGTATTTGTACATATGATACCTTCGGTCATTGTAGACGATTTCAGCTATCTCATTGGTTTCGGTATTAATGTCGTGGGAAAGGATGTTTCGTTTGTAGTCCGATAGTGGGAAACTGTTGGCAAAATACCTATAATGAATGGTGGTGTCAACCAGGCTGATGGTGCTGTCATATTTGGCATAATAACGGTTCACTATGCCATTTTTATCACTCAGGTAGAAGAATTCATTCCGTTGGGGGGACAGGGGTTGCGTATGGTTGATGAAGTCTCCCTCCGAAATCTTCTGAAGCGCCTGGTTTTTAGTAGAATAGTCGTAAACAAACACTGAATGAGCAGTGGTGGTGTTGTTTTCAGGATCATTTT
>SPBY01000611.1 GCA_004525825.1 Bacteroidia bacterium | reverse complement strand
GTGTTGGGGATTACCACCTTATACGTAAGTTGATAGGAAAGGTTCCGTCTCACATCGGGTTTTTGGTGATCTCCTGCATTATCAGTACTAAATTACAAAGTCCTGGTCTTCCTTAAAATGCATATAATTTAATATTTATGAAAAATTGCCACCTTTCTTATTGTACGGCTGGTATTACATATTCTACAATCAGTTCAAACAGCGTAGTTTTAGAGGCATAATTCCCGCCGGTAAAAACGACCACCATGTCCAGCTCTGGAAAAACCATGATTTCCTGACCACCCCAACCACCGGCCCGGTACATTTTTATGGGATTTCCGTAATGGGAAAGTTCACTGGTCCACCAGGAATAAGCATACCCGTTTATACCTGAATCTTCCCCCGGAATCCTGAGGCCTAGATTATTGTTGTAGGCGGTTGAACTTTTTTGCACCCAATCAGAAGAAATTACATGCTCACCATCCCAGCTTCCATTATTTAAATAGGTGACCCCAAGCTTTAGCATAGCTCTGGGGCTTAATCTCAGGGATCCGGCTGCATCGTACATTTCATTTTCATATTGTGTCCAGTCTGTGTTGTCGATGCCCAGGGGCTCAAATAAATATTCCATGGAGAATTCTTCTATGTTCATACCCGTTGCATTTCTGAGGATTTCAGCCAGGACGACCATGCCTTCGCCATTGTAGGTGAAACGGGTGCCAGGTACACTCCACCAGGGTTTTTCCAGTACGCAGCTTATGGGATCATCACATTCAAAGTATAAGCGGTCTATGTCGTTGGCCGAGGTTCCATGAGCTGAACTCCACTCATCACAGGCCAGACCCGAGCTCATGGTAAGCAGGTGTTCGATGGTAATGTACTCCCGGTTGTCCGTTTTGAAGTGTTGATGATCGGGCAAATAATCAAATATGGATTGATTTACATCATCGATGAAGCCACGCTCAATGGCAATACCAATACAGGCGGAAGTGAAGCTTTTTGTAACGGACATGTTGGAGTGGAGCATGTCCCGGTCCCATTGAACCATATCGCCATGATAGTTCCGGGCATCCCATTGATATTTGTGTCCCTGGAAGTACTCTTCCAACACGAGTTTGCCGTCTTTAAAAATAAGCATGGAATGTACTTCCTTGTGTTTCCCCCGCTCGATTCTTCCCACAGCTTGTGCGATCAGATTCGAATCCAGATTAACTTCCTCCAGGGTGCCAATTTCAAATCCATCTCCAATATTTTCCGGGGACCTATAGGTCCATTGACTGGCGAGGTAATTTTCGCAGCTGATAAATACCAGCGAAAGAAAGGAGAACAGCAGGATCGAATTTGTGATCCTAAAGGACCTTTGGTTTTTCGTTGTTTTCATATCTGGATGGTTTTGAATTTGACATTTATTCTATGATGTAAAGGTCCGTCAAAGCACGATGCAGTACTAATCAATCATGTATCAAATTGTATCAGATTTAGCGCAGGTTTGAAACTATGATGCGCGGGTATAAATTATGACGCAAGTAGCCAGCAAATGGGCTGTTTTTCACAGGACTGGAAGGGAAAGGTTTTACCTCAATCCAATCCTGTAGGAGAATTTCAACAGGAAGACATTGACGGGCTTGTTGGCGGTGAATAGCTCATTCAGGTTATCCCCAATGTCGAAACTGCCATCCTCATTATAGGCATTTCGGGTTTGGGACCATACCAGGTAAGCAGTGGAACCGGGCAAAAATTCCCATCGGATGACCAGGTTGGATAGCCACTCATTTACCGTAAATTCGGGATTGGAAAAGCTGTAATCCACATTCAAATCCACATCTTCATCAATCTCATAGGTATTGTCCACCAGATTGATTTGTTGGCTCGTATAAGTATGATACCTGTCCTGGAAGCGATCAGCTTTGGGATCGGTGATCATTTTAAAATCCGTGTATTCGCCCGAGGCGGTAAAGGGCTGACCCCAGTACTGGATGGTGAGGTCGGGAGTAATGTTGAAGTTGACCCGGATCGACATGCTAAGCACCTTTTGATCGATCGAGCCGAAGATATAGCGCGGATCCCCATTCATGTCACCCTGGTCGACATACTGCAGCTCGTGGAGGTTGTGAGAATAGGAGGGAAGCAGGGTGATAGAAAGGGTATTCATGGGCCGGATGGTCATGAAGAGGGTATAGGAGTTTCTCCGGTAATATTGCTCTGCCCCCCAGTTGTGATGTCCAAAGAAACCTGCTGAGAAGGCTTTCCGGTCGTCCGACATTAGTTGGTAATTGAACCTTCCTTCGTTGGGCAGGCGCAGGGAGGGTCCACCCCTGAGGGTTCTGTTGGAGACCTGATGAAAACCAAAACCTCCTCCGAGGCCGGCATCCCAAAAATTTTTGAAATTGGCATGGGCATTGTATTCGTATCCGATCCCTGTGATTTGTCCCCCGAAATCGTTGCTTATGTTCACATCGGTATTCAGATTCAGGCTCCTGAAGATGCTAAAGGGTTCGGTGAAGTTGTACCCTGTCCAAAGAACGTTCAGGATATTATCGGACAACATCATATAGCCCATGTCGTTGAGCTCGAGACCGGGGGTCTTGATGATGCT
>SPBY01000640.1 GCA_004525825.1 Bacteroidia bacterium | reverse complement strand
TCCGATATTTGGTCATTCACAGCTAAGGAAAGGGTTTGGGATTCTGGTAGCTCAGGAATTTTCGAGCTGTATTGGTGCTTATTGATAGAAAAGGGTAGAAAGAACAGTACCATCAAACCAAGGATTCCTCCAACAACAATTAAAACTACTTGTCTCTTTTTACTCATAAATCATTTCAATAATTCCTGCGAAGTTAATTTAATGTTATATCCATATATGTAACTTACCCCATAAAAATAATAAGACATGTCTATTAGGAGATCTTATATGCTGCTTTTTATTCCTTTGCTCTTGTGCACTCATACTCCTCTTATTATTCCCTAAGAGGATTAAAACAATGCCTGACCTCTGGTTCGCACTGTTAAATGGCCGTCTTCATAAAATATTCACCATAATCGTGCTGACTGGTTTTTTGCTCTTTTTCTTCCTAAAGCTCTTTCCTGCCATTGACGATACAATTCATTTACCGATTTGAATTTTCTCATTTTGCCGACCTACTACGCCGCGCATATCAGCATCACCTTTGTCCTGATAAAAAGAGGGAAACTAAGTTAATCAGCCGCCAGGGAGAGCCTGTAGGCAACCATCTCCTGCATATTTCGAACCAACAATAAGTCGCCGGTCAGCACAGGATGGTTCCAGGTCTTGCCCTCAATGGCCGGAATCCGGGCCAGTTCTTTGTGCTTTTCCGGGAGAGCTTCCACCAGTGCCAGTTCACCCTTCTCTGTCAGTACGATGAGCAGGTCCTGATCTGCCAGCAGGAGAATCTGACCTCCATAGCGACCTGCCTTCCACTTGCGTTGACCATCTTCAAGATCAAGGCAGGCAAGGGCGGGACCTTCAAAACCGTAGGCATGGCCTTTGTGGATCACAAAATCGTTAAAGTTGGGTTTTAGCCGGGTGGATTTCCAGTGTTCCTGGATGGTCCAGTTACCGGAATCAAGCGTGACAGAAATGCGTTGTAATCCTTTTGCCGCCCCAACATCGATCAGGAGATCTCCATTGGAACACATGGCAGGCTGCACGATCCGGATCCCCGGCAAGTCGCACTCCCAAAGGATCTTGCCATCGGCTGCCTGGAAACTGTTGGCCCCAGTCTCGCTCATCATCACAACCTGCTCCACTCCATCGATGGTAAACAGGTGAGGAGAACAGTAACTCTCTCCTCCTTCCGGCCCGTACCAGAGAGAATTGCCGGTGGAGATATCGTAGGCAGCCAGTTTTCCGGCAATGGCCACTATCACCACATCATCGACCACCAGAGGCGAACTGGCAAAACCCCATCCCGGTGCTTCAACACCGGTATCCGATGCTGCATTTGCCGACCAGACAAGGCTGCCGTCGGCCGCATTGAGTACATTCAGTATTCCAGTGGCACCCAGAGTATAGACGCGTCTGTTCCTAAGGGTTGGGGTGGATCGAGGGCCCGCTCCAGCATGAGAATCCCAGAACCGTGCCTCATAATAGTATTTCCATACCGGCTTACCGCTTGTAAGATCATAACAGGCAACCGCCTCATCATCTGCACGCTGCTCCTGGGTATAGATGAAATTGCCCTGGACGGCAAAGGAAGAACAACCCGGACCTACCGGTCGACGCCATACTTCCACCGGGGGGGATGCTGACCAGTCAGTTTCAATTCGGATGCCTTGGATAATACTGTTTTGATGCTCTCCACGAAAGCCAGGCCATTCAGCCTCTTTACTCGATATGCCTGAATAGCTCCCCTCAAACATCTGCTCATCGCTGGATTGAGCAAGAAACCTCTCCTCATTGGTTTCTGACCACCTCCAGGCAATATCCAATCCAGCCTCTCCGTCCATGCCTTCTGAACGAACCAGTGTACCTGCTCCACAGGTGAGCAGGATAGCCGCGACCATAGTCAGCCGGCGGGGACGAACAGATAAGTTGCGGCAGGTCAGTGCCCAGAGGACCAATCCTAGGCTGGATAGCGGGATGGCATGTGCGAAAAACAACATCCCCTGCCCTGCGGTCCGGATGGATTCATGGGTGAGCCGCGAAGCAAGCACAATAGCAATTATCCACAGAACGACGGCACTCCAGCGCTCAAAACGGGGTGCCCTGCTGAAAAATGCCCACCAGACCATAAGTGCCAATCCGAAGGCCATCCCTCCTAACACCCCGACCGAACTGGTCCAGGGTCCTGGAAATACATTGGGGATCACAACGGCAACGATCCATTGCAGCGCCACGATGACGATTCCTGGCCTTAATCTTGTCTGTTCCATAATGTTGGGATGGTTTATGAAATAAATTTAGACCATTGCTTTCACATAAAAAACAAAAGTGCCTTTGGAATCATCCAAAAGCCCTGGATAAAGTGATCTTAGGGGCAACTCTACTTCACCCAAATCCGATCTGTGCTTGCTCCATGACAACTGCTGCACTGACCCGAAGATAGCTTTGAAT
>SPBY01000230.1 GCA_004525825.1 Bacteroidia bacterium | reverse complement strand
GTGACCACCTGCTTTGACGCCACCGAGGGCAGCATCGCTGCTACCGGAGCCGGAGGTACCGGGACCATCCTCTATTCTTTGGATGGATCCATCCCGGATATTTCAGGGAATTTCATAAATCTGACAGCCGGGTTCTACACTTTGACACTGACCGATCAGAATGGCTGCACTTTGGATAGTATTGTGGAAATACTTGGGCCTCCAGAGCTATTGATCGATAACATTGCCATAAACGATGTAACAGGATGTGCCGGAGATTCCAATGGCAGCCTGGTGGTTTCAGCTTCGGGGGGAACCGGGATCCCGGAATACTCCCTGGACGATGTCACATATCAGCCCTCCTCCACATTTAGCGGGCTTGCTGCAGGGGACTATACAGTGTATGTGAAGGATGTGAATGGATGTATTGAAAGCGCCCCGGCCACCGTGGGCGAACCTGCTCCTGTCACCGCAGTGGTAGTAAAAACCGATGCCTCATTCGGATCGCTGGGTTCCATCACAATTTCAGGAGCCGCTGGAGGAACACCTCCCTATGAATATTCCATAATGGGACCAGGAGGACCCTTTACCCCCACGACAGTCTACACCGACCTGGCACCAGCCACGTATCAAGTGGTGGTCAGGGACCAGAATGACTGTAGATATGAAGATACGGTCGATATCCTGGACATCGTTCCGCTGGACGTGGTGATCAATGTAAGCCATGTAAGCTGTTTTGGAGCCAACGACGGATCCATAGAGTTTATTCCCCAGGATGCAGTAGGAAATGTGCAATACTCCATCGACAATGGTGGGAACTTTGTATCCACCCCGCTCTTTGAAAACCTGGCTGGTAATACCACTTACGATCTGGTGGCCATTGATGATGATGGCAAGGTGTTCATCGGCTCAGTAAACATTACCGAACCCACTGCCATGCTATTCTCTCACACGGTTACACCTGCACAGTGCAATGCCTTCAGTGCTACCGGAGCAGCAAATATTACAGTCACAGGAGGATCGGGAACCTACACCTACCTCTGGTCGGATGGTAGTACGGATGAAGACAGAATTCTCATGCTCTCCGGAGTCTATACCGTACAAATAATGGATGGCAATAATTGCATGCTGAATGAAATGGTCATTATAAGTAGTGAAGTGGTGGTGAACGCCTATGCCGGAGAGGATACTTCCGTCTGCTTTGGTGAAACGGTTCAACTTTCGGGATCCGGAGATTATGCACCCGTCTGGGAGCCCTCCGAGCTTCTGGAGCAGAGCGATATTCTGAACCCTGTCACACTGGGCATCACACAGCCCATTACCTTTACACTGACCTTCACTGAGACTGTTAGCCCCTATGCCTGCTACAACACCGATTCGGTAACAGTTAGTCCATATCCCGAGCTTGGTATCAATGTCACGCCCGACACATTTGTTATAGAAGGAAGCTCAGCCCAACTTGAAACTACCGGAGGCCCCTTCATTCAGTACAGGTGGGAGCCTGAAACCGGCCTTGATAACCCCACCATACCCAATCCCATCGCCACTCCCTACGAGCCGATCAGGTATTATGTATTCGGACTCACCGAGCATGGTTGTGAAGAGATGGATTCGGTATTTATCGATGTCCTCGAGGATATTACCGTATACAATGTTTTCTCTCCCAATGGGGACGGCATCAATGAATATTTTGAGATTGAGCATGCAGACCGGTTCCCGGAGATGCTTGTGCAAGTCTACAGTCGCTGGGGCGATCTTCTCTTCTCGACAGTAGGGTATCACAGCGGAAGCTGGTGGGATGGTAGAGCACGGGGCAAGGAAGCTCCTGTGGGTACATATTACTATGTAGTTGTCCCCTACCCGGGAGCCAAACCAATTACAGGGCACGTAACGATAATCAGATAGCATGAAAAGGGTAAAATACATAGTATTGTTCGCTATCATAAGTGCTTCAGTCAGTCTGAAGGCGCAGCAGTTACCACATTATACCCAATATATGTTCAACGATTTTGTGATCAATCCCGCTATTGCCGGTGTTCACAATTTCTACCAGATCCGCACCAACCACAGGTTCCAGTGGGTGGGTCTAAGCGACCCTCCCATGACCAACTCCTTAGCTTTCTATGGTCCACACGACAAACTGGATATGGGATATGGCGGGTATATATACAGCGATGTGACCGGACCCACCAGCAGGGCCGGGATCACCGGATCTTATGCATATAACATTGCAGTTGCCGGAGACGTCAGGCTTTCCATGGGGCTTTCATTTGGCCTCATGCAGTACCGGATTGATGGTTCCCAGTTAAATCCCGCTGATGTATCAGATCCCAGCATTCTTAACATGGTAAGTACCTCCTATATGCCCGATGCCGGTCTTGGTCTCTACCTCTATGACGAAGATTTTTATGTTGGCCTCTCGGTAGCACAACTGTTGAATAATTCTGTGAAAATATTCGATAATAAAAACGGCTTGAACCGGCTGAAAACCCATATCAACCTTATTGGAGCCTACCGTTTCCATTTGGATGAGGACTGGCTCATAGAACCCTCCCTGATGATCAAAGGAACCGCCCCCAAGGAGCTGGGTTTTGATATTACAGCAAGAGCCGAATGGAAAAAAATGTTGTGGGCCGGGGTATCCTACCGCTACCATGATGCTGTTGGGATCATGCTGGGATACAGCTTTGAAGAGATGCTCTTCTTTGGTTACGCCTACGACATAGGTATCACCTCCCTGAGCAATTACAACAGTGGATCACATGAGATTATGATCGGTTATCGCTTCAATGCCATCAAATAATGACCCGCTACTTTCGCATACCGGTATTGCTTCTTCTCATTCTGATAATGCTTACCCCGGCCTGCGAGAAGAAAAAAAGCATCACCGGAAAAGCATTTCTTGAACGCGAGGTACTGGTCGACGTCCTGGTGGATATCCATCTTGCAGATGGGGTGACCAACGACCGGAAATTCAACCGGAAATACGATGCCGACAGCATCGATATTTTGTCCCCCATCCTGGAAAAGCACCAGGTTACACGGGAGATGTTTGATACCACTCTCATTGTTTACAGCCAATACCCTGAACTTTTTGACCAGGTATACAATGATGTATTAATCAAGCTGAATGTAATGCTGGACGAGAATGATAAAAAGGATCCTATCGATGAGCTTGAGTAGCGGCTAATAAATTAATATGGTCAGCACCACCACGCAAAAACCCAGCAAATAGCCGGTCAACACTTCCCACCCGCGGTTGGTCCCCATGGCGAGCCTGGAGCTACCTGTAAGACCTCCTGCCAGCAGTGAAAGCATCAGGAACCCCTGCAAAGGTGTCTCATATAAGAATATCAGGGCTATGATCAGACCTGTTAATCCCCCCATGGCGGCAGAATGAACACATATATGGAAGCGGAGGTTCAGCAGGATCACCATAAAGAGTACCACCCCTGCCGATAATACATAGGCATGGATCACCCCGCTCAGTGGCAGCCTGTTGAAGTACACAAAAGTAATGATGTAGAGCACGAGAATGATTACCTGGGGAACCAGCCGCTCTTCCCTGGTGGCGTCCTTATAACTGGAAACCAGGTTCCTGTAGTAGAGGATCGGAAGCATCATCAACGGAAACACAAGGGTTCCAAGCACCATGACAAACAGAATGGCACGTTTGGCAGCCGGATCAAGCAGGGAAAGATAGGTACCGGAATTTAGCAACAGGAGCAATCCCAGGGAAGGTATAATCAGGGGGTGAAACAGGTAGGTAATAAGCGGGGCGATCTTTTTCATAAGCACCTGCTAAAGCTCCTTTCTCAATCTGGCCACCGGCAGTCCAAGCTGTTCGCGGTACTTGGCCACCGTTCGGCGGGCAATCTGGTATCCCTTTTCGTTGAGAATGGCCGACAAGCGGTCGTCTGTCAGGGGTTTCCGCTTTTCTTCAGCATCTATGCAGTTCTGCAGAATCTTCTTAATCTCTCGGGTGGAAACCTCTTCCCCGCTATCCGTCAGCATCCCTTCCGAAAAGAAATACTTGAGCGGATAAATGCCAAAATGGGTCTGGATGTATTTGCTGTTCACTACCCTGGAGATGGTGGATATGTCAAGGTCCGTCATATCGGCTATGTCCTTCAGGATCATGGGACGCATCCGGGTCTCATCGCCTTCATAAAAATAATTCTCCTGGTACTCCAGGATCGCGTTCATGGTAAGCAGCATGGTATTCTGCCGTTGGCGGATGGCATCGATGAACCACTTGGCCGAATCCAGTTTTTGCTTCACAAAAGTGATTGCGTCCTTTTCATCCTTACTGGCAGAAGCTTTGTTGGCATTGTAGCTCTCAAACATGTCAGAGTAGGTTCTGCTTAATCTGAGCTCAGGCACATTGTTTGAATTCAGATAGAGTTGAAGGCTTCCTTCATTTTCTTCCAGGATGAAATCGGGAACAATATGATGGAAAGATTTGGCCTGCGAATCCCCCATGGCTCCCCCCGGTTTGGGATTTAGCCTGAGAATTTCCTCCAGCGCTATTTTCAGTTCCTCTTCGGCAATATTTAAGCGCTGGATAATCTTTTCGTAATGCTTGTTGGTAAATTCCTCGAAATGGTTCTTCAGGATGGATTTGGCCAGGTCGGTCTCCGGGTTATCATTCCCATTTCTTTCAATTTGCAGCAACAAGCACTCCTGCAGGCTCCTGGCTCCCACTCCTGCCGGATCAAACTCCTGGATGATCATCAATACCTCGTGCAGCGCTTCATAGGAAGTTTCCAGTCCAGCTGAAAATGCCACGTCATCGGCAATGGCCTCCAGGTCCCTGCGCAGGTATCCGTCATCATCAATATTGCCCAGGACATACTCTGCAAGCACCTCCTGTTCATCGGTAAGTCTTCTCAATCCAAGCTGACTCTTAAGCTGCTCCCGAAATGTATTGCCCAGGGAAAAGGGAATCTCCTCCCGTTTATCATCCGTAGAGTAATTCTGTGCATTAAACCTGTAGCTTGGGATATCGTCGTCCTGCATGTAATCCTCAAGAGAAAACTCATCCTGCTGATCGGCCGACTGCTCCTCTTTGACCTCCTCCTGTTCACTGTAGGTATCCTCGTTGCTCTCCTCCAGAACCGGATTCTCTTCCAGCTCTTTTTTGATTCTTTGCTCCAGCTGTATGGCAGGAATCTCCAGCAGCTTGATCATTTGGATCTGCTGCGGACTTAGCTTTTGTAATAGCTTTTGCTGAAGTCTCTGTTTAAGCATTTTTATCTGGTCTAAAACTCAGCACTCTTGGGAGTGCGGGGGAAAGGTATTACATCCCTAATATTAGTCATTCCTGTGATAAACATAATCAATCGTTCAAATCCCAATCCAAATCCGCTGTGTTCAACTGTTCCAAATTTACGAGTTTCCAGGTACCACCACAATTCATCTTCAGGAATATTCATCTCCTTCATCCTGTTTTGCAACTTAATAAGTTCTTCTTCTCTCTGAGAACCCCCAATGATCTCGCCAATCATGGGAAACAAAACATCCATGGCCCTGACCGTCTTCCCATCCTCGTTCTGCTTCATATAGAAAGCCTTGATATCTCTGGGATAATCAGTGAGTATGACCGGGCGCTTGAAGTGCTCCTCTACCAGGTAGCGCTCATGTTCTGCCTGCAGATCCAGGCCCCAATCCACCGGGAACTCAAACTTCTTACCCGATTGCTTCAAAATTTCAACAGCTTCTGTATAAGTTTTTCTTTCAAAGGGATGATCC
>SPBY01000212.1 GCA_004525825.1 Bacteroidia bacterium | reverse complement strand
CTTTGTGAAAGGTCGTGAAAACTCCTACCTCTATTACATTCTCTATATCATCGCCTTCCTTATCTTCTTTATCAACAAGGAAGGATACATCTACGAGCTGATGCCCAGGCTCATCTCGGCCCCCATCAGCTTCTTCCTTCTGGAAATATTCCTACTATTCTATCTGCTGTTTGGAAGAGCCTACCTGGATACTCCCAACACACTCCAATCGTGGGACACCGTCCTGCTCATTGCTGTCTGGTTTACTGTAGGGGGCTTGATCATGAATTTTGCCGTAGCGCTTCTGCAGGGACTGGGAGTGGATGTTGCCTTCTTCATTGAGCTGGGTGGACTTGCCATCATGATAGTTTCGATCATCGGATGCCTTTTCCTGGCGGTGGTACCGGCCATGATTCTGACCCGGGAGAATTACCAGCCTGCCCGCTATTTTCTTTTTGCCAACCTCTTCCTCATCCTGGGTGTGGCCACCACCTTTGCGCTGGACGATTACGCACTTGGCAAGCACAGTCTGGAATTCGGGGTGACCCTCCAGATTCTCACCTTCTCCATTGGTCTGAGCGAAAGAATTGTACTCCTTAAAAAGAGCAAGGAGATAGCACAACGCAGAATCATCGACCAGCTCAGAGAGAACGCTGCCCTGAAAGACAAGGTGAATCGCGAACTTGAAGACAAGGTTCAGGAACGTACCTTCGAGATACAGGCTCAGAAAGAACATATCGAAAAACAGAACAAGGAGATCAAATACAGTTTCGATTATGCCAAGAAGATCCAGAATACGGTCCTCCCCGGAAACGAGGTATTTGAAACCCTCTTCGGAGAGCACTTTATTTTTTTCAAGCCAAGAGATATTGTAAGTGGCGATTTCTACTGGATCTCCCAGAATGGACACCGGATATTTCTGACTGCGGCTGACTGTACCGGTCACGGGGTGCCCGGCTCACTTATGAGCATGCTGGGAATCACTATGTTGCATGAAATTGTTAATGAAAAGGGCATCACTGATTCGAATGAGATTCTGAACCAGCTGAGACTCAGTATAGCCCGCACCCTCAAACAGGAGGGGAAAATCGGGGAGCAGAAGGACGGGATCGATATGGCCCTGGTCATATATGACACAAAGAAGAAACAGCTTGAGTTTTCCGGGGCCAACAACCCTATCTACATCGTCAGGAATGGAGAGATGCTTGAATACAAAGGCAACAACATGCCGGTAGCCTATTACGAAAAGATGTCCGATTTTACCAAGTACACCATCGACATGAAACAGAACGATCGGATCTACATGTTTACAGATGGTTTCCCCGATCAGTTTGGCGGACCCCAGGGGAAGAAATTCAAATACCGGCCCTTCAAGGACCTGCTCCTGGAGGTCCATGAAAGGCCCATGGATGAACAACACAAAATTCTCAGCCTGATCTTTGATGAATGGAAAGGCGACCTTAGCCAGATTGATGATGTTCTGGTGATCGGTTTGCGGCTCTAAGGCTTCAGCACCTCACCTTTTTTTCCTTTCTTTGTAGCCTAATCAAAGCAACTACAATGGCCAAAGTTCTAAGCAGCAAGGAAGAGAATTATGCGCAATGGTATAACGACCTGGTTTTAAAGTCAGGACTTGCCGAAAATTCGGCGGTGAGGGGATGTATGGTGATTAAGCCCTACGGATATGCCATATGGGAGAAGATGAGAGATGAACTGGATCGCATGTTCAAAGAAACCGGTCATGAAAATGCCTATTTTCCCCTCTTTATACCCAAATCGTTTTTCAGCAAGGAAGCCAGCCATGTGAAGGGTTTCGCCAAAGAATGTGCAGTGGTTACCCATTACCGGCTCAAGACCGATGAGGTGAACGGGGGGATCATGGTGGATCCTGATGCCAAGCTGGAAGAGGAACTGATCGTTCGTCCCACCTCAGAGACCATTATATGGAACACCTATAAGAACTGGGTCCAATCCTACCGCGACCTGCCCATCATGATCAACCAGTGGGCCAACGTGGTGAGGTGGGAGATGCGCACCCGACTTTTTCTTCGCACTACTGAATTCTTATGGCAGGAGGGTCATACAGCCCATGCCACCCGCCAGGAGGCAGAGGAGGAGACCCTGCAGATGGTAAAGGTTTACGCCGAGTTTTCCGAGAAATTCCTGGGCATCCCGGTACTTGTGGGAAATAAAACAGAATCCGAAAAATTCGCCGGTGCGGTGGAGACCCTGACCATCGAAGCCCTGATGCAGGATGGCAAGGCCCTTCAAGGTGGTACTTCCCACTTCCTGGGTCAGAACTTTGCCAAAGCATTTGATGTGCAGTTCACCAACAAAGAAGGCAAACTGGATTACGTATGGGCCACTTCCTGGGGAATGACCACACGGATGATCGGCGCCCTGATCATGGCCCATTCCGACAACCACGGACTGATCCTGCCCCCAAACGTGGCTCCCATCCAGGTGGTGATTGTGCCCATCTACCGGGGCAATGAGGAATTCCCTCTCATTGCAGAGGCTGCCAATAAGATCAAAGCAGAGTTGAAAGCCCTCGGAGTGTCTGTGAAATTTGATGACCGCGACACACAGAAGCCGGGTTGGAAATTCGCTGAGTATGAGCTAAAGGGAGTGCCTGTGAGGCTTGCCATTGGTCCCCGCGATATCGAAAACGGGACCGTGGAACTGGCCCGCAGGGATACCCTTCAGAAAAAGGTGATGCCCCAGGATGGAATTGCCAAGTATATCCACCAATTGCTGGTAGAGATCCAACAGAGCATTTACCAGAAAGCCCTCGATTTCAGGAAAGCCAGCACACACCGCGTGGATAGCTGGGACGAACTGGTGGATGTACTTGACAACAAAGGTGGTTTTGCCCTGGCGCACTGGGACGGGACCAAGGAGTCTGAAGATAAGATCAAAGAGACCAAGGCCACTATCCGCTGCGTGCCGCTGGATGCAGAGCCCGAAGAGGGCACTTGCGTAGTGAGCGGCAAACCCTCTAAACAGCGTGTTGTCATCGCCAAAGCCTACTAACCACTAACTACTAAACATGAAATTACGTACTGTTATCCTGATCTTGTCTGCACTTTGGCTCCTGCTGTTTCAGGGATGCAATGAGCAAGAAGGCGTTTATGAACTCTTTTCCGGATCGATGCCCCGAATTGAAATCGCCGAGGGCGAAGGATCCAGACACACTGAAGCACTAACCCTGTTTCTGACCCTGAAAGGCAATGTTGTGGAGGTGGCCGGGGAGGTCTATCCTCTTGAAACAACTTCGGAGGACGAAGATCAGATCACCTACCAGGCAGAGATTCCTCTCAGTAGTGATATCAAAGTAAAGGGTCTCACCTATCTGAAAACTGACGAGTTGCTTCTGCTTGATCTTGAAGGAATGGATAGAACCCTTACCCTGGAGAAGTTTGCCAGGCTGATTGAGCGCAAGGCCAACGAATTTGCAGAGGTGAACCTGACTTCCGATCTGTCCCATCTTTCCGGACAGCAAAAAGCTTTGATCGGCCTGCTGTTCCAGGTGGCCGATATTATGGAAGAAATTTACTGGGCCCAGGTATTTCCTGACCGGGATGCCGCCATGGGAGCCATGATGGATGAGAATGTATCCAGCTTCTTTAAAATCAACTACGGCCCCTGGGAACGACTCAACGGGAATCTTCCCTACCTGGCAGGATACGGACCCAAACCTGCCGGGTCGGGTTTCTATCCCAAGGACATGACCAGGGAAGAATTTGAGTTACTGGATGATCCCAAAAAAGCGGACCTTTATACCCTGATCACACGGAACCAGGATGGAAACCTGGAGGTCGTTCCCTACCATAAAGCGTATGCTAAACAGGTGACCAAGGCTGCTGATCTGCTGAAGCAGGCCTCTGAACTAGCAGAGGATCCGGGGTTCAAAGAATACCTGAAACTAAGGGCCGAGGCACTGCTAACAGACGAATACCTTGCTTCAGATATTGCCTGGATGGAAATGAAGGACAATGAAATCGATTTTGTGGTAGGTCCCATTGAGAATTATGAGGATGCTCTCTATAATTACAAGGCCGCCCACGAATCGTTTATCCTGATCAAGGACAAGGCCTGGAGTGAGAAACTGGCCTACATCAATTCGGTCCTGCCACAAATGCAAGCTAGTCTGCCGGTACCGGATGAATATAAAAAAGAAGTACCAGGAGATAATTCGGACCTGGGGGCCTATGACGCCATATATTATACAGGCGATTGCAATGCCGGTAGCAAAACCATCGCCATCAATCTGCCCAACGACGAAAGGGTTCAGGCCAGCAAGGGATCCAGAAAACTTCAGCTGAAGAATTCAATCCGCTACAAATTTGAAGAGATCCTGGTACCCATCAGCAATGTACTAATTGTGGAGGAGCAACGTGAGCATGTCACCTTTGATGCCTTCTTTGAAAACACCATGTATCATGAAGTGGCCCACGGACTGGGCCTCAACCAGACCATCAACGGATCGGGTACAGTACGATCGGCCCTCAGGGAACAATACAGTGCCCTGGAAGAAGGGAAAGCGGACATCCTGGCACTCTTCCTGATTACTAAAATGTATGAGGAAGGGATGCTTGGGGAACGCGATCTGATGGATAACTATATCACCTTCATGGCCAGCATTTTCAGAAAGGTTCGATTTGGAGTAGCCAGTTCACATGGAAAAGCCAACATGGTAAGGTTCTACTACTTCCAGGAGAAGGGAGCCTTTGCCAAAAACCTGAATGGAACCTACAGCATCAATTTCGAAAAAATGCAGGTGGCCATGAATGAGCTTGCCCTGTTAATCCTCACCACGCAGGGGGATGGCAATTACGATCTGGCCAAACAACTTGTAGAGGAGAAAGGCTATATCCGTGAAGAACTCCAGGCCGATCTGGACAGGCTAAAGGAACTGAATATACCCGTGGACATTGTCTTCAACCAGGGTCCCGAGGTGGTCGGATTATAAATCGGCAGTTTAAAGTTGATAGTTGATTGAACCACATTTCCTCTCCATTGTTAACTAAGGGTATTAACCCCTTAATCAAAGAACAATGGCAGTATTAGTTGGAAAAAAAGCTCCTTCATTCAGTGCTCCGGCAGTGGTAAACGGTGGCGAATTTGTGGATGGATTCTCTCTGGACCAGTTTGTAGGTAAAAAATACGTGGTATTCTTTTTCTACCCGGCCGATTTCACTTTTGTGTGCCCCACAGAAATCATTGCCTTCCAGGAACAGATAGAAGAGTTTGAACAAAGAAATGTGGCCGTCGTTGGCTGCTCAGTTGATTCCAAGCACTCACACTGGACCTGGCTCCAGACAGAACTCAATAACGGAGGGATCAAAGGCGTCAAATATCCCCTGGTGGCCGACCCGGCCCTGAACATCTCTGAGAACTATGATGTACTTGCAGGGTCCTATGAGTACACCGAAGAAGGCGAAGCCAGTTTCGTGGGTACCCCTGAGGCCTACCGTGGACTGTTTCTGATTGACAAAGAAGGTGTGGTTCGTCACCAGATTGTCAACGACATGCCCCTTGGCCGAAGCATCGAAGAGGTTCTCAGGCTGGTAGATGCGCTGCAGTATAGCGAAGAGTATGGCGAGGTTTGTCCGGCCAACTGGCACAAAGGCGACCGCGCCCTGAAAGAAAATGCAGCTTCAATCGCTTCTTACCTCGGAGACAAATAAGTCTGTAGAACTGCAAGACCCAAGTCTGTACAGTCGAGTGTTAGAAAAACTCCCTGGATTCATCGGGGAGTTTTTTGTATTTGGGAAACCTGGGATGGATGTTTTCAATAATTTTAATGCGTACCTATGCACTGTACCTGAAAACATTAATCGAATATGACCTCAACAATGAAAAGAACTCCAAACTGCATAATTACTGCCCTAATCTTGTTAATTACATTTTTTTTCTATTCGTGTAATTCAGAGACGAAAGACAAAAATCAAACTTCCTCAAACTTAAGAATCATAAGCCACAACGTCTGG
>SPBY01000533.1 GCA_004525825.1 Bacteroidia bacterium | reverse complement strand
TGAAAATTGATTTCGCGGTATCAAAGGCAGAACTGTCGCTACTTTTCCACCATGACATTATGCCTTGAATCAGGCCAGAAACATGTCACTCTTTCCCTAATTATACCCCGGGCATAGTTGTTGTCTGGCTTATATAATATCTAAATAGGACAGCCATGGCACAGATTTCGAAAATTTCAAGCGGGGATATTACCCACAATAACCGTAAATACTACCGGAGGGTACATGATGATACTTACCTTATGGACGCCTACTCACAGGCGGTGGTTTCAAGCACTGAAAAAGTGAGTCCGGCCGTGGTGAATATCAAAGTAACTAAGAAATTACGCACAAGGTCAGGATCTTCAGCCGGAGGTTCGGGATTCATTATCTCCCCGGAAGGCTTCATCGTTACAAACTGTCACGTGGCCGAGAACCATGAGCTCATAGAGGTCGAGTTACAAGACGGCAGGAATTACGTGGCAGATCTTGTCGGGCTTGATCCCTATACCGATCTGGCTGTATTAAAGATCTATACTGATAACCTTCCCTCTGTTTCTTTCCTGAAAAATACTGAACTCAGGGTGGGCCAACTCGCCATCGCCATCGGCAATCCATTTGGATTTCAATGTACTGTGACCACAGGAGTAATTTCAGCGCTTGGAAGAACGCTTCAATCACAAACCGGTCGAATGATAGACAATGTGATCCAGACTGATGCAGCCCTGAATCCCGGTAACTCGGGCGGTCCATTGGTGGATTCAAGCGGTATGGTCATCGGAGTAAATACAGCTGTGATTAAAGAAGCACAAGGAATTTGCTTTGCTATTGGAGCAGGAACTTCAGAGTATATCATAGGAAAACTTATCATGAATGGAAGGGTACGAAGGGGATACCTTGGAATTGCGGGTCAGTATATGCAAATCCCCTTGAGAGTAATCCATTACAACAAACTCAAATCAGGTAGCGGGGTGAAAGTGGAAAGCCTCCAAAAACAGAAGCGCATTGGAAATCATGCATTGAACAGGGGCGACATTGTAGTAGAATTCAATGGCTCACCTGTGGTAAATATAGATAGTTTGCAGCGCTTCCTGAATGAGGATACCATTGGGAAAAAAGCCACCCTTGGGATTCTGCGCAAAGGTCATAAGCAGGAGATTGAAGTGGTCCCGGGTGAACTACATGAATAGACAGATTTTATCTTCTTATTCCTTGACCACCTGAACACCCTTCCAGAAGGCTACCCTTCCTTTGATTCCATCGGCAAGGGGTCTGGGCTCGGAATAGTACCAGGCAGCATCCTGGTTTATGGTGCCATCTACCTTCAGGTCGTAGTAGGAGGCTGTTCCTTTCCAGTGACAAACAGTTTCTGTATCACTCTTACTAAAAAACTCCTTTTTCACCGACTCTATGGGAAAATAACTGTTTCCTTCAACGTTTATGGTGTCATCGCTCTCTGCGATTACCTGATTGTTCCAAATTGCTTTCATGATTTCTGTTCTTTCGCTAATAGTCGACAGACAGAGTGATTCCTTACAAAGGAAGTATCTTTATTAGAGTATTTTATTTAGCTATCCAGCTGGTCTGTTCCAAAGGAGGAGAGGTGGGTGTTTGATAGGGAATGAAAAGGGTATCATTTCGCCTTGCCATATTCCTTCGGTCCACTGGCCCCACAGCATTGCAATGGCCTGACCCAGCCATCCACCGGCCACCTTGTTAGTATACTCTTCCCCGGAAATCTGACGGTACTGTGACAGGTTCATTTTCCTGTGCAAAAGAGGGTTGCATACTTGCCATCAGCAGCAAAAGAAGACTTACTTGCATGATTCCCTTAGATGATGTGTTGACTGTTATATTAGTATGAATCATAGCTATATTTTATATGCTTATTCAACTTTCACCAGCTCATCGGGAAATAGGATGAGGCAGATCAAGGTCTACCTGATGACTGCTGCAAAACCCCCATTGACTGCAAGTTTGACTTTCAGTGTATCCCTGTTACTGACCTTTTTGGTTTTTTTCTCCAGGACCTTTGGGTCTTTGTCGGATTTTTTGGAATCGGCCCACATCTCTATCTCAAATTCTCCTTCAGGCAGAAAGTCAAGCTTTAATTCTATCTCTTTTCTCTGAGAATTGTTCAGTACCCCAATGAACCAATCATCGCCCTTCCTTTTGGCCAGTGCTACATAGTTTCCCGGGTAACCCCCCATGAAATGAATATCGTCCCATACCGTGGGAACAATTTTCAGAAAATCTGCTCCTGCCTGCCCAAGAATATTATCAGGATGATCGCATACCACTGTCAGAGGGCTTTCGTAAACGACAAACTTGGAGAGTTCACAGGCACGGGTATTCCATACAAGCGCAGGAACTTGTTGTTTATACTCTTCTCTTGTTACGTTCAGGAAGGCACCCGGGGTATAATCCATCTGTCCGGCCAGCATCCGCGTAAAGGCTATTGTTACATTGTGTTCGGGGTTCATGCTGTCTGAAAACTTATAATACTCATTTCCCATGACTCCTTCCCGTGTGATCATATTGGGTTAGGTACGTATGATCCCATCCGGCTTGTAGGCTCCATGGAAATCCACCAGAAGTTGGTTGTCGGCTGCACACTGGATGATATCATGATACCAATTCACCATCTGCTGATCCTCCCTGTCCATAAAGTCGATCTTGACCCCCGATACACCCCATTGTCTATAAAGCGGGAAAGCGGTCTTGAAGGCAGAATTCCTGTTCACATCCTTGGAGTACAACCAGAGGAGTATACCCACATTCTTTGAAGCCGCATATTGAATGATCTCCGGGATATTGATTTGAGGCGCCCAGCTTGTAATATCGGCCTCGGGGGTATTAAATTGTCCATACCACTGCCAGTCTACCAGCATATATTCCCATCCCATCTCAGCCGCCAAATCTATGTATTGTTTGATGACAGGCATTTCCATTTTTACTTCCCCGTGCCACCAGTGATCCCAGGCACTCATTCCCGGCTTAATCCATGAAGGATCTTCAATGGC
>SPBY01000561.1 GCA_004525825.1 Bacteroidia bacterium | reverse complement strand
GCCTGCGGAGAAGATGATTTTGTGATGGAATCCAATAAGAAGCTACTTGAGGTTCTGGATAAAAGTGGTATGGAGTATGAATATTATGAAAACACAGGCGGCCATTCCTGGAAAAACTGGCGGATCTATTTGTCCATGTTCTCCCCTATGTTGTTCTAAAACCAATTAACTCTAACAATAATACCATGAAAATTCTATCCAAGTCCGTTCTGTTGTTGTCTATCTGCATCCTATGTCTTACTTCCTGCGGGACTCCGGAATCAGGGTCAAACAGTGATCCATATTCAACTTCGGGGTCTCACCCCATGGTCGCAAATGCTGAAACCGCGCTTACAAATACTGAATCGGGCGATGTGATCGGTTACGTCCACAAGGGTGTGTATGCATTTAAAGGCATCCCCTATGCCAAAGCAGAAAGATTCATGCCTCCCACCTCACCTGACCCGTGGGAAGGCGTTCGAAGTTCAAGATCCTATGGACCCGTTTGCCCCATCGATGTGTCATCGATGATCTTATGGGACGAACTGGAATTTGCACAGCAGCATAATTTCTGGTTCATGAATGAAGAGAATTGCCTGAATCTCAATGTCTGGTCCCCGGGAATCAAGGATGGTAAGCAAAGGCCCGTAATGGTCTGGCTACATGGGGGAGGGTATACGGCCGGCTCCTCCTGCGAACTACCTACCTACGATGGCGAAAGTTTGAGTGCCAGTGGAGATGTGGTGGTGGTTTCCATCAATCACCGCCTGAATGTGCTTGGCTTTCTGGATCTTTCGGCGGTAGATGAAAAATATGCCCAATCGGCCAACGTGGGGATGATGGATGTGGTGGCTGCTTTGAAGTGGGTCCATGCCAATATTGAGAATTTTGGAGGGGACCCCAGAAACGTGACCATTTTTGGACAATCGGGCGGTGCCGGAAAAGTGGGCACCTTGATGTATGCCCCTTCAGCAAAGGGTTTATTCCATAAGGCCATTATGCAAAGTGGAGGAAAACCCAACTTCAGGGATCCGGAACAGACCCGGAAAATCGGTCTTGCGCTGATGGAAGTGCTGGGATTATCCAATTCGTAGGTGGACAAATTGAAAGAGATCCCTCATGATGAATTGCTGGCGGCTGGAAATAAAGCCTTTGACATGGTCCAGGGGGAAGCTCAGGGATTGCGTTTGGGCTGGGCTCCTGTTCTTGACGGGGAATTTCTGCCCTATCAAACCGGCGATCCACGGGGGGATGTCCTTTCAAAAGATATCCCACTGATGATTGGAACCACCCGGACGGAATTCGCCATGAGTTCCAGAACCCCCTACTTTCATGGGACACGTGAAGAGGTAATTGAAGGACTCAAGTAAAAATACAATGATCAGACCGACGCTTTTGTGGCTGCATTTGATAAAGCCTATCCGGATACCAAAATGCCATCGGATATGATGGATGTGGATTTTATGTTCCGACCAGCCTCCATAGATTTTGCCAATACCAAGTCGTCCCTTGAAGAGGGGGCACCTGCCTATATGTACCTGTTTGCCTGGGACGCTCCCATACTGGATGGGATGCTTAAGTCGGGACACTGCATGGAAATTGCTTTTGTTTTCAATAACATTCATCGCAATGAAGAGTATAACGGAGGCACGCCCGAAGCCTATGCCCTGGCGGAGAAAGTGAGTAGCACCTGGGCTGCATTTGCAAGAACAGGGGATCCCAATAACGCACTGATTCCTCTATGGGATCCCTATACCGTGGAAAGCGGGGCGACCATGATTTTTGACAACATCATTGAGGCCAGGAACCATCATGATAAAGAATTGATGGAGATCGGGGCCATGCCTTCTTTATTCTGATCAAAAATGGCTTATCAATCATTTAAACATTTTCATACAATAAACTCAACAGAATGAAAAAAGTATTCCTTCTATTACTTGTAATATTGGGTCTGGCCTGTCAAACCTTCGCCCAGGATGAAAAGAAAGTTACTCATCTTCCGGTCTTTGACATCCACGTACATACCATGAAGGTCAATCCCTTATGGGCCAACCCCGTGTGTCCCTGGTTTTTAACCAATATGCCCGGCGGCGATCCCATCGAGGGGCCGCCCTCTTTCCTGAATACGAATTGTGTGGACCCGCTGATGCCTGCCACCAGCAATGAAGAAATGCAGGAAGAAGTGATAAAGCGCATCCAAAATTTTAACATGACCATGGTGGCGTTTGGCGATCCTGAGGTCTTGAGATCCTGGGTCAAAGCAGCTCCTCCCGGAAGGATTATTCCGGGAATCGGAATCAGCAATGCCACTTCCATGAGCGTGGAGGCTTTTCGCGATTCTCTGACTAATGGTTTTTACAAGGTGATGGCGGAAGTGGCCCCCCAATACCAGGGCATATCTCCCAGCGATCCGGCGCTCGACCCATATTTTGCCGTAGCCGAGGAGTTGAATGTTCCGGTGGGTATTCACATGGGAACCGGAGGAAACGGAATGGCTAACCTGTCCCAGCCCAAATTCCGCGCCTCCTTGGGAAATCCCTTCTTGTTGGAAGATTTGCTCGCCCGGCATCCAAAAATGAAGATCTGGGTCATGCATGCCGGATATCCCATGTTGGAAGAGATGATCGCCCTGATGGGGGGAAATGCTTACGTGTACCTAGATATTTCCGGGTTTATCTGGAGTTATCCGCTGGACGAAATCCACTACTACATAAAAAGACTGGTACAGGCAGGTTTTGGCAAAAGGATCATGTACGGAACCGATTTTATGATGTGGCCACGCCTGTTCGAAACCTCCATGGGAGTGATCGAACATGCCCAATACCTGTCGGAAGATCAGAAGAGAGATATTCTTTTCAACAATGCAGTTCGGTTTTTCCGCCTGGAT
>SPBY01000003.1 GCA_004525825.1 Bacteroidia bacterium | reverse complement strand
TATGTCGCAGCCATTCGAGCATCTCAGCTTGGATTGAAAACAGCAGTTGTGGAACGCGAGTCCCTTGGGGGAATCTGTCTCAACTGGGGTTGCATACCTACCAAATCCTTATTGAAAAGCGCACAGGTATATGAATATTTCCTGCATGCGGCCGACTATGGTATTAGCATTGACGGGACAGTGACGCCTGATTTTAATAAGGTGGTGGGCCGGAGCCGTACCGTGGCCGAGGGCATGAGCAAGGGAATTGAGTTCCTGTTTAAAAAGAATAAGATTGAAGTAATCAAGGGCACCGGGAAACTGAAGTCTCCCGGTGTTGTTGAAGTTACAGATGCCGGCGGCAAGGCAGTAGAGGTGATGGCTAGCCACATCATTCTTGCCACCGGGGCAAGATCCAAGGAACTTCCCAACCTGAAACAAGACGGGAAAAAGATCATAGGTTACCGCGAAGCGATGACCCTTCCTTCCCTTCCCAAATCCATGGTAGTGGTGGGCTCTGGAGCCATCGGCAGCGAATTTGCCAATTTCTACAATACCATGGGTACCGAAGTGACCCTGGTAGAATTCCTTCCCAATGTGGTTCCCCTGGAGGATGAAGAGGTGTCCAAACAACTGGAACGTTCTTTTAAGAAGGCAAAAATGAAGGTCATGACCTCCTCTTCGGTGGAGTCTGTGGATAGCTCGGGCGACCTTTGCAAGGTGAAGATCAAGACTCCCAAAGGGGAGGAAGAGGTAGAGGCCGAGGTGGTCCTTTCCGCAGTGGGGGTTAGCCCCAACATTGAGAACATCGGGCTCGAGGAACTGGGGATCGAGATGGATAAGGGGAAAGTGAAAGTGGATGATTACTACCGCACCAATGTGAATGGCGTGTATGCCATTGGTGACATTGTGGGTGGTCCTGCCCTGGCCCATGTGGCCTCGGCTGAAGGCATTGCCTGTGTGGAGAAAATTGCCGGTCACAATCCCTCCGCCGTGGATTATGGCAACATCCCTGGATGTACCTATACCAATCCGGAAGTAGCTTCGGTAGGGATGACCGAAAAGGCAGCCAGGGAGGCAGGATATGAGTTGAAAGTGGGCAAATTCCCCTTTACTGCTTCAGGCAAAGCGTCTGCAGCCGGAGCTAAAGATGGATTTGTGAAACTGGTGTTTGATGCCAAATACGGCGAATTGCTGGGGGCCCACATGATCGGGGCCAATGTAACGGAGATGATTGCCGAACTGGTGGTGGCACGCAAGCTGGAGACCACCGGGAAAGAAATCATCAAAGCGGTTCACCCTCACCCCACCATGTCAGAAGCAGTGATGGAAGCTGCCGCAGCGGCCTACGGGGAAGTCATCCATATCTAAGTCGACTAATTATAAGAGGGTTCTGCGACCTTGCCCATAAACAGGATCGATTTGCTGCTGTTTTCGGTGATGGCAAACAGGAATGGCCTGTCCAGCCTGAGGTAATTCCGGGGACCTGCGGAGGTGGTTTCCATAATAATGGCGGTGACGGCAGCAGCCTCGGTGCCCTCCTCGTTTACCTTGATGTAAGTTTTGTGGATCACATCGGAGATAAAGAGGTCTTCGGGAGTGATGCCTGAGAAATCGGCCTCGGTATCTGAGAAAGCCACTTCCAGTCCCATGCTTTTAAGATCCTCGGCCAGGGAGCGCTCATATTCAAATTCGAATTTAGGCATTTCCACGGTGAACTTTTCCACTTCACTGAATCCTGCCAGCCAGCTGTTCCAGGCATCTCCGTTCAGTTCTGCCACCAGGTCGTTCACTCCTTTCTCTTCTTCTGGCAGAAAGAGGAACATGCTAAATTTTCCATTTTTGTAAGGCAGCTCCACGGCACTGAAATCTTCCGTAAAAGAAGCATTCAGTGTGCTTTTCAGATGCATCAGATCCACTTCTCCAAAACTGGTTCCGTCTTCATGGTAGAAGGGGGCCCTGTAGGTATCTTCGGGATTAAATTCTGTCTCCCATACACAGTTAAAATAAATGGCGTTGATCAGGATCATCATGACGGCCGGGTCAATGGCATCGATGATCTCATCAATTTTGCCATGGGTTTGGTCGCTGACCCAGTTGTTGATGGTCTTCACTGCCTCTGCGCTGCCGAAATCCAGCTCCCTTACCTCAGCGTCGTAATAGTGTGAATTCAGGCTGATGAAATCCTCCTCCACTGGAAAGCCCTCATTGTACCACAGGGAGTTGGCGATCTCCAGCAGGTTGCCCTTGAGATTGGTCACCAGCACATGGATAAGTTCTCTGGTAATCTCGTTGACTTCTTCGCGTGTGAGTCCTTCATAGTTCAGCACCTCCTCGAAAGCATCCCGCGTGGTGGTCTCCGCCCCGTTGTAAGCCATTCCCAGAGCGATACTGACCGAAGCAGGAGAGATCATCACATTGGGCGTATCTTCTGCCTCAAATACGGATCTCAGCAATTCCAGGCCAAAGTCGTTGTTGGTCTCGATAAGCTTGGCCGATTTGAGATTGTAATCAAATTTGGGGTCATCTATCTGTGGGCTGCAACTGGTACCCGACAGAAAGAGTGCCAGAATAGCTATGATGGGAAATCTGTGTATTTTCATTTTATCAGGCATATTAACTTATCAATATTACGGTTTTTGGAGGTCCATATTGTGCTGGCCGGAGCTCTTTTAGAATAAGACGCATTGGGAGTGTATCGGGTTGCGTGGCTGAAAGCAAGCTTTGGCACATGGTTTGAGCTACGCAACCATTGGTACATGGGTTGCATCATAGAGTTGTGATACCGGGATGTGATATCCTGCCAATTTGAATAAATTTGTCACGGGAGGAAAACTGGATTGGCAGAAAAGCTGGATATATTATTAAAAGAATGTAAAAGAGGTAAGCGCGGGAGCCAGGAAGAGCTTTACCGGAGATTTGCCTCTGCCATGTATGGTTTGTGCCTGCAGTATGCGAACAGTGAAGAGGATGCACAGGATATATTGCAGGATGGGTTCATTAAAATATTTGCAAAACTGGAACAGGTGAAGAATCCGGCCGCTCTGCCAGGTTGGATCAGAAGGGTGATGATCAACACGGCCCTGGAGAAGTATCGGAGCCAGGTACTGTTGCAGCGGGTCGATGATGTGAGGGAAGAGATTGGTGAGGCTCCCGGCAACGGAGCATTTGAGGACCTGACCTGCGAGGAACTGGTTGGGCTGATACAGACTCTCACACCCAGATATCGCATGGTATTTAACCTATATGCCATTGAAGGATACAGTCACCAGGAAATAAGTGAAGAGCTTGGGATTTCGACCGGGACTTCTAAATCAAACCTCTCCAGGGCCAGGGCCATATTGCAGGAAAAGATTAAAACCATTTACGGATCAGCAATTGTAAGATGAACGATCAGACAGATAGCAGCAAAGGATTTCTGAAGGATAAGCTGGGCGATTACCAGGTGAATCCGCCGGAGAAAGTATGGGAATCCATTTCGGACCAGTTGGGAGGCGGCCGGAGTAGGAGGAGTATGCTTATCCTGGTACTTGCTGCAGCAGCCTCTCTGGCACTGGCTGTGACCCTAGGTGTACACTATTTTGGCCCTGATCTGCCTCAGGAGTCCGGCCTGGCGGAAAAGGCTTCTCAGGGTGAGATAAGCCCTGCAGAGAATTCAGAGGATGCATTAACTCCCCTGGAGCAGAGGGTCCTTGAAACCATGGATACTGAAGTGGCTGGGCGATCTGACAAGCCGGAGGAAACTGAGGAAGTCCTTTTGTCGTTGGCCAGGCAGAACCAGCCAATGGCTGAGGAAGATGAGCCTTCAAAAGCGGTTGAGGATACACTCCCGGAAGATATTTCTGACCCGGAAGATATTTCTGACCCGGAACAAATACCGGACCCGGAAGCTCTTGAAGATACAGTTGGGGTAACAGCACTTACCCTGGAAAGGAATGATCAACTCCCCAGTGAACCAGTTTCTGATTTTATGGAAGATCAGAAAAGAAAGGCCCGGTGGATGGTAGGAGCAGTGGTATCTCCACTCTATAGTTTCCGCGATGCGGAAGCACATGTGATGGCAGGCGCTGGTGTGCATGAGTCTGGAATGCTCTCATTCTCCAGCGGGGTACATGTGAATTACCGAAGACATTCGAGGCTCGCCTTTGAAACAGGCATCTTTTTCAATAAGACCGGCCTGGCCATCGATGCCTCTGGAATCCAGTCATTTAATCAGCAGAGCGACTACCTGGTGTTTGGAGCGGGATCGGCACGGGCAGAAATAAAAGCTGTAACCAATTCGGTGGGAAATATCATTTCAAACACCGGGGAGATCTATGTGAATGGCTATAAACTGAATGCCACAAATACTCCGGAAGCCGCCATTGACAATGCCCTTGACGAACTGGAAAGTCCTGCTGCAGGGATCGAGCAGCATCTCGATTATCTTGAGCTGCCCTTTAATCTGAGGTATACCGTGATTGACCGCACCTTTGAATTGCAACTTGTGGGGGGAATGAGCACCAACTTCCTGGTTAACAACTATGTGACCATGGAAACTTCCACCGGACAGGAAGAAATAGGCTACCTCTCCAACATCAGGAATGTGAATTATTCGGGAAATGCAGGACTGGGCATGATCTACCATGTGGGTAAAAAACTGAACTTCATGCTGGAACCCAGGTTCCGTTATTTCCTAAACTCCATAAATGATTCCTCCCTCCCGGCTACAAGGCCCTACAGCATAGGGCTCTACACCAGCCTCAACTTTACCTTTTAGAACCTTTCGCTCCATTCTTTAGCAGAATGGAAACAAATCAGTAATTTTGTGTTTTTATAAGAGTAAGGGTATTCCACTTATTGAGACAGATAATGGCCAGGGACGTAATTTACAGGAGAGCGAAACATATCCTTTTTTTAATACTGTTTGTCATTGCCGGGGGACTGGCAATCCTGGTGGTCACCACCGGATATACCGGCACCAACGACGGGAAGGTGGAACCAGACCATCGGGAGATCTATTCGGTATATGGGGTAGAGCTTCCGGCCCGGGTTACATTTGCCGGAGAACCTGTTCCAATAGATCTCTTTGATGTAATGGAGTCCTTGGATCGTGAGCTGTTATCGAATACCTACTTTCACTCACAGACCATCCGATTGATCAAAATGGCACATCGCTTTTTTCCGCAGATCGAACCTATTCTAAAGAAGAATCTGGTTCCGGACGATTTTAAGTACCTGGTCTTGGCCGAAAGTGGCTTAACACAGGCGGTATCTCCGGCGAAAGCGGTGGGATTTTGGCAGCTGCTCAAGGGGACGGCCCAGGAATATGGACTTGAGGTCAATGATGAAGTGGACGAACGTTACCATGTGGCCAGGTCCACGGATGCTGCCTGCAAGTATCTGATCGAATCTTTCAGGAAGTACGGTAACTGGACCATGACTGCGGCATCTTACAATGCGGGCAGAAGAGGGATGGACGAGCAGATTGAACGTCAGAAAAAGGAGAACTACTACGACCTGCTCCTCAATGAAGAGACTGCGAGGTACCTTTACAGGGTATTGGCCTTTAAAATGATTTTTGAAAATCCGGAGGCATATGGATTTGCACTCTCCGAAAAGGACCTTTATCGTGAAATCCCGGCCTATACCATTGAAGTGGACAGTGCGGTGGCCGATTTTGCCGATTTTGCGACAGAGTTTGGCACCAACTACAAGATCCTCAAATATATGAATCCGTGGCTCAGGGATAACAAACTGAAAAATCCCTCCCGGAAAACATACGAGATCGTCCTTCCGGAAAAAGGTTTTCGCCGGCCTGATGCCTGGGATCCACAAACACAAGATTGAGGTGAAGAGTGTAGAACGGAAAGAGCAGCTTATAGAGGTTCTGGGTGCACGGGTGCATAATCTTAAAAACATTGATGTAAGCATCCCCCGGAACAAACTCACGGTAATCACCGGGTTGAGCGGAAGTGGAAAATCATCCCTGGCATTTGATACCATATATGCTGAGGGACAGCGGAGGTATATCGAAACCCTTAATGCCTATGCCAGGCAGTTCCTGGGGAACATGGAACGTCCCGATGTGGACAAGATTACCGGCTTGAGCCCGGTGATCTCCATCGAGCAGAAAACCACCAATAAAAATCCAAGGTCGACGGTAGGAACGGTGACAGAAATATACGATTTTCTGAGACTGCTCTATGCACGGGCATCCGATGCTTTCTCCTACGTAAGCGGAGAAAAGATGGTGAAGTATACCGAAGAGCAGATTCTGGAGATCATTTTGGAAGCGTTTGCAGATAAGAAGATCCATGTATTGGCCCCCGTGGTAAGGGGTCGCAAAGGGCATTACAGGGAGTTGTTTGAGCAGATCAGGAGAAACGGGTATATCTATGCCCGCATTGATGGTGAGATCGAAGAGGTGTTGCCCGGTATGCGGATAGATCGCTACAAGAACCATGATATAGAAGTGGTCATCGACCGTCTGACGGCCAGGGAGAAGGATAGGGGAAGATTAAAGAAGTCTCTCTCTGCCGCATTGAAACAGGGAAAGGGCGTCGCAATGATTCTGGAAAAGGAAGGGAAGGAACCCCGCTATTTCTCCAGTCAGCTAATGTGCCCCACCTCCGGCATCTCTTACAATGAACCTGCCCCTCACAGTTTTTCCTTCAACTCTCCCCAGGGTGCGTGTCCCCATTGTAACGGATTGGGCACCATCAACGATGTGGATATTCGAAAGATCATACCCGATGAGGACAAAAGCATCCGCAAAGGGGCGCTGTTACCTGTGGGAATTTACCGGAATACCCTGATTTTCTGGCAGCTTGAGGCCATCGCCTCAAAATATGGGTTCACTCTTGATACCCCGGTGAAAGAGATATCCGAACAGGCCATGCACTGTATCCTGTTTGGATCAGAAGAGCCCCTGAAACTGCAGAATACCCCTCTGGGAGCCAATTCCAACTATTTCCTGAGTTTTGAAGGGATCATTTCTCACCTTCAGAACAGCGCTGGGGAGAACAACGGGAACAACGGAAAGCAGCAAACAGGTCAATTCATTAAGAAGGTAAGTTGTCCCCATTGCAAGGGAACCCGGCTAAAAGCTGAGATGCTATACTTCCGGATCAATGACAAAAATATAGCGGAACTGTCGGCCATGGACATTGGCGAACTGTCGCTTTGGTTCAGTAGCATAGAAGAACATTTAAGTGAGCGACAGAATATCATTGCCAGGGATATCCTGAAGGAGATCAGAAGCCGCCTGGGATTTCTCATCGATGTAGGGCTGAATTACCTTTCGCTGCAGCGCAGTGCCCGTTCCCTGTCGGGAGGAGAGAGTCAGCGGATCCGTCTGGCTACCCAGATTGGGTCCAGGCTGGTCAATGTACTTTATATCCTGGACGAACCGAGCATAGGATTGCATCAGCGCGATAACCGGAAACTCATTGCCTCCCTTCAAAACCTGCGTGACCAGGGGAATTCGGTCATCGTGGTGGAACACGACAAGGATATGATTCTGTCCGCAGATCACATTGTGGACCTGGGACCTGGGGCCGGACGGCTGGGAGGAGAGCTGGTGGCCAGCGGATCGCCGGCACAGATTCTGAAGGGCAATAGCCTAACGGCAGCCTATCTGAACCACAGAAAAGAAATTCCTATTCCCGGGGAACGCAGAAAGGGAAACGGAAACAGTTTGTTCTTGAAAGGGGCATCGGGGAACAACCTGAAAACTGTTAACGTTTCATTTCCATTGGGGAAATTCATCTGTGTCACGGGTGTTAGCGGAAGTGGAAAATCAACCCTGATCAATGAAACGCTGCAGCCCATCATCAGTCAGCAGCTTTATAAATCCAACAGGGAACCCCTGCCATATGAATCGCTCGAAGGACTGGAACTGGTCGATAAGGTGATTGAAGTGGATCAGTCTCCTCTGGGCCGTACTCCGCGGTCAAATCCGGTCACCTATACTGGTGTGTTCAGCGACATCAGGCGACTGTATGAACAGACTCCCGATGCTAAAATCAGGGGTTACAAAGCCAGCAGATTCTCATTCAATGTGAAAGGGGGGCGGTGCGAAAGCTGTGGGGGTGCAGTGGTGCAAACCATTGAGATGAATTTTCTTCCCGATGTGTATGTTCGGTGCAAGGAATGCAATGGGAGGCGGTACAACAGGGAGACCCTTGAAGTAAGGTTCAAAGACAAGAACATCAATGATGTACTGAAGATGACCATCAACCAGGCAGTGGAATTCTTTGCAAGCATTCCATCCATCCTGAGGAAATTAAAGACCTTGCAGGAGGTGGGACTGGGATACATCCGGCTTGGACAACCCTCCACCACACTTTCAGGCGGTGAATCACAAAGGGTCAAGCTTTCGTCAGAACTGGCCAAAAAGGACACCGGGAAAACTCTATATATCCTGGATGAGCCAACCACAGGGCTTCATTTTGAAGACGTGAGGGTGCTTCTGGAGGTAATTAACCGTTTGGTAAGCCGGGGAAACAGCGTGATAATGATTGAACACAACATGGATGTCATCAAGGTGGCCGACCACATCATTGATCTTGGGAAAGAAGGGGGAAGAATGGGTGGTTCAATTCTGGCTGAAGGGACTCCGGAAGAGGTGGCAATGGTAGCGGAGAGCTACACTGGTAATTTTCTGAAGGAAGAGTTGTCGTTGTGAGAATTTGACTAAATTGGATAGGATGAAACAAAACCCCTGGAATATGGCACTTAATGAAGACAAGATTTTAAAGGCATTCAAGCATAAGACCTGGAACGAAATAAAATCCTCAGATTCGTGGCAGATCTTTAAAATCATGGCCGAGTTTGTGGAGGGTTTTGAAAAGATGGCTTCCATCGGCCCGTGTGTATCTCTGTTTGGATCGGCCAGGACGAAACCCGATAACCGGTATTACAGGCTGGCGGAGGAGATTGCTTTCAAGCTTACCCAGAATGGTTATGGGGTCATCACCGGGGGTGGACCTGGAATCATGGAAGCAGCTAATAAAGGGGCCCAGCGTGGGAACGGGATCAGTGTGGGCTTGAATATACAACTCCCGTTCGAACAGAGTTCAAATCCTTACATTGATGCGGATAAATTGATCACATTCAAGCATTTTTTCGTACGGAAGGTAGTGTTTCAGAAGTATGCGCAGGGTTTCATCGTTTTACCCGGAGGTTTCGGAACGTTTGATGAGTTTTTTGAATCGGCAACCCTTATCCAAACCGGAAAAATCGGAAAATTTCCCATTGTTCTGGTAGGAAGCGAATTCTGGAAAGGGATGGTGAATTGGATCGAAAAGGTAGTTCAGGAGGAGGAGAAGAATATCAGTCCTGAAGATCTGGACCTGTTCAGGGTGGTAGATACTGCCGATGAGGCAGTGGCAGTGATCAATGATTTCTATTCAAAATACCTCTTGAGTCCGAATTTCTAAGGAGCGGTAGTCTCTATGTGTTAGTAATTACGGAGTTTACTTGAAAAATTATTTTGTACCTTGTATCGAATTTAAGCCATTGTATGATGAAGAACCTATTCCTTTGTCTTGTCATATCCATGTTCAGCCTTACAACGATGGTCAGCGGGCAGGAGGTGGAAATTTCCATTGATCATCCACCTCGAGTAAATGCTGGAGAGGAGTTTACTGTATCGGTGACCATCAGTAAAGGCTCTCTCACAGATTACTCCCGTTTTTCTCAGGATCTGCCTTTGGGACTTTCTGCTACTAATGTGAGTTCCCCCAATGCGGATTTCAGTTTTGACAATCAGCGTATTCGGATCATCTGGCTGAAAATGCCCGAATCGAACCAGATCACAATCTCTTACAAGGTAATGGTGGACCCCAGATTAAAGGGATCTTTTGTCCTTGGCGGGGTTTTTGCCTATGTGGTGGAGAATGATCGTAAGTTCCTTAATTTTGATAAGAACGAATTAATTACCATTGTGCCAAATCCATCGGTCGATCCTGCACTGGTGGTTGATATTAGAGACTTTAAAGGAGGAGAGGCTGCACCTGTAGCAGCCCGGTCGGGCGAGGTATTTGCCATGGCTGTTCGTCAGAAACCTGAGCTGTTGAATAACGGGGGCTATCTGGTGCGCCTCCTGGTGAACAATCCTTCGGGAAGCAAATATGCTAAGATTGAGGAGACCATCCCCTTCGGCTACATGTTCGAGGAAGTAAATTCTAATCAAGGAATTGTGTCCCATGCCGCCTCCACCGTGAAGTTTATCTGGATGAAGCTGCCTCAAACCACCGAATTTGAGGTGGTATACAGGCTTGTTCCAAAGCAGAATGAACCCCAGGGAGATATGATCATCGATGGAATGCTTACCTACACAGCCGGGAATGATAATAAAATAGTAGAGATCAAGGAGATGGATGTGTATATCCAGGAGATGTCCCAGTCTCAGAAGCGGAACCTCCTGGCCATGGGTACGGTACCGACCAGAAGCACCAGATCCACTGCAAATGAGACAAAACAACCGGAAACCGTGACGCCCCGTCAGCCGGTAGTTAGCACTTCTGTAGCGGGCAGTGCCTCGGGCAAGATGATCATGAATACCAGGGTGCTTGATTATGGAACCGGGGCTTACTACCGGGTACAGCTTTCAGCCAACAGAAATCCAGTTGATGCGGTCACCTACTACAGAGATGCAGGTCTGGACAAAGAGGTGCTTGTGGAGCAGCACGAAGGTTATTACAAGTATACGGTTGGACCTTTCAGCACCTACCAGCAGGCCGTTTCCTATAAAAATAAGATTGATGGCCTGGCTGAAATTGATGGATCTTTTGTGGTGGCGTACCGTGATGGCAGACGTGTTCCCGCCGGCTCGGTGTGGTAATCAAACAAGGTAAGTGAGAAAATCATTGTTGCGATCCCGAACATACAGATACCTGCTGCTGTTGATGCTTGCAGTGCCTTTTATGTCACAGGGTCAGGAAACAGAATATGATTCCCTGCTGCAGAGGATCGATACCATAGAGAATCCGGTGTATAAACCAGTGGTCTCATTTTCATACGGTGTCCTCAATTTCATGGGTGATGTTCACAACAGTTATAATACCTCGGCCATCGGCAACAATGCTTTCCAGGTCAATGTGGCTACATTTGTTGACAGGAAACACTATTTCGCAGCCAATTTTTACTATTTGTCGGGGAAACTTAGCGGAAATTCATACTCACATACCGATATTGTACGAAACCTCAATTTCCAGACCGATATCTCAGTCTTTGGTGCGAATCTGGAATACAGGTTCGGCCATTTATTTGCTAAGGAGGCTTTAGTGCGACCCTACATCTCTCTTGGACTTGGGAACCTGAATTATAGTGCAAAAGGGGACCTGTCCGATGCCAGCGGTCATAACTATTACTATTGGTCGGACGGTACCATCAGGGATGTTGATGAGGCGGTGCCAGGGCCCAGCAACTTATTGTACCGGGATTATGATTTTGAAACCGACCTGCGATTGCGAGAAGAGGAAGAGTTTGGTTTGGGAGAATACAACCAGCGGTCCCTGGTTCTCCCTCTTACAGTGGGGGCGCATTTCAGGATAAGTCAGCGTGCCTTCTTCAGCCTGGGCGTTTCCTACCATTATGCTTTTTCGGATCTGCTCGACAACGTAGCCTATGAGGGGACCAGCGTGCAGGGAGCAAAGGGGAACGACAGTTACATCTATTCTCACCTGGGGCTTCACTTTGATCTGTTCTCCGATCCTACCACACGTACAGTCGATCTTTTGTATGCTGATGTAGAATTTGATCCGGTGATGTTTGACGATGAGGATGGCGACTTTGTGCTGGACATCACCGACCGTTGTCCGGGTACCCCTTACGGAGTTGAGGTGGATACTCTGGGCTGTCCGCTGGATGGAGATATGGATGGAGTCCCCGACTACCTGGACCAGGAGTTGGCGACAGCGGAAAGGGCCTGGGTGGATGATCAGGGTGTTACAGTAACCAGGGCTGAATTCGCGGAATCCATGGACTTGCGGAATAATGCCATGGGACGTGAACATGTGGAGGAATACCTGGCCATCATCCGGGGTGAGTACAGGCTTGAATCAGCGGTCGATATACCAGAAAATTTTGTATCGCTTGACGTCGATGGGGATGGCTATTTCTCCTTTGATGAACTGATCCTGGTCATCGATAAATACTTTGATATTCAGCTGGATATGAATGTGGAGGAGCTAAGGGATGTGAACGAATTCTTCTTTGCCCAATAGCACCCTATTTGATCTTTTGAAGGCGATCCATCTGACGTTGCGTGTCTTTTCGCTTGATCGTTTCCCGCTTGTCGTATTCTTTTCTGCCCCTGGCCAGTCCTATCTCAAGTTTGGCATACCCCGAATCTGAAATAAAGACCTGAAGTGTCACAATGGTCAGGCCGCTTTCCCGGGTTTTGCGCTTCAGTTTTTTCAGCTCGTGCCGGGTCATCAGGAGTTTTCTGTCCCGTCCGGGTACATGTTGGTTGAAACTTCCCCAGGCGTAATCGGCAATCTGCATTCCCCTAACATAGAGCTCATTCTTTTCGAACAGGCAGTAAGATTCCACCAGGCTCACCTTTCCCATCCTGATCGATTTGATTTCGGTCCCCTGTAACTGAATTCCTGCCACGTATTTTTCCAGGATCTCGTAGTCGTGATAGGCCTTCTTGTTCCTTATGTTTATTCTGTTACCCATTCCGGTTTCGCCCCAAAGGTATAAAAATAGGTATATTTGGTAATCTAAAAAAAGGCATGGTAGATCTGGTCACAGTCCTGGGACATACAGCAGCCGGGAAAACAGCTTTTGCGGCACATCTGGCTCAGCGGGTCGGGGGTGAGATCATCAGTGCCGATTCAAGGCAGGTCTACCGTGGAATGGATATTGGTTCCGGGAAGGATTATGAAGAGTACCTGGTGGACAATATCCGGGTACCTGTCCACCTGATCGATATCCTGGAAGCCGGATACGAGTACAATGTTTACCTTTTCAAGCAGGATTTTCTTAAGGTCTATACCGACATCACAGAGAGGGATCTTCTTCCATTTATGTGCGGTGGCAGTGGACTCTATATTGAATCTGTCTTGCGCAATTACAAGCTGCTCAATGTGCCTGTTAACCAGGAGCTTCGGGACAAGCTGGAGAAGAAGAGTAAAACAGAGCTGAAGGCTTTGCTCAAGCTCTATGGTCCGCTGCACAACATCAGCGATACGGTCAATCCCAAACGGATGATCCGGGCCATCGAGATTGCCATGTTCCAGGCCACCAGCGTCGAAGGTTCAGGACAGGAGAAGGATCTGAATTCCCTGGTGCTGGGGATCAGGTATGAACGGAGCCTTCGAAGACAGCGCATCACCCGCAGGCTTGAGCAGCGCATGGAGGAGGGTATGGTGGAGGAAGTTGAGGCTCTTCTAAGCAAAGGGGTTACACCCGAAAAGCTTGATTATTATGGCCTTGAGTATCGCTATGTTAGCAAGTACCTCCTGAAAGAGCTCTCATTTGACGATATGTTCAGTAAACTGAATACGGCCATTCACCAGTTTGCCAAAAGGCAGATGACCTATTTTCGCGGAATGGAAAGAAGAGGCATACCCATACACTGGTTGAACGGGGAGCTCAGCATGGAAGAGAAAATTGAACAGTCTGTGACCTTGCTTAAGGATCAGCGTCCTCCTGAATCCTTTAGCCCCTGAACTGCCAGGGGAGGTCCATGATAAACCAGAGCATTCCCAGGGCGATCAGAATATTCAGCACCGATACGACATAGTTGTAGCTTATCCTCCACGATCCAATCCTGCGCCGGATCATGATCCCGATATTTGGAATGAAAAAGGCAAAAATACTGAACACCGTCAGGGCATTGAGCACCCGTTCCTCATCCACCTCTTCTGCGGGTTCGGCATTGGCGGAGAAGAAGAGAATCAGATAGGCCATAAGCAGGAAACAGGCCAGGTAGATCAGGTAACTTGCTTTGATGAAGATGGTGGAAACGGGGCGTTTGCGATGTATCCGGAAGGGTTTGAGGATAATTATCGCAATGATATATATGAGAAGGAATGCGGCAATGAATATAAAATGCAGCAGGAAGTTCATGACTATTGCTTTCCCTGTATGGTCGCTTTGATCTTTTGCTCGATTTCTTCCGATAATTCCGGATTGTCTTTTAGAAGATTTTTTATTGCATCTCTTCCCTGCCCAAGCCTGGTTTCCCCATAAGAGAACCAGGATCCACTCTTCTTAAGGATCTCCAATTCAACACCCATGTCGACCAGTTCGCCGGTTTTGGAAATGCCTTCCCCATAAATGATATCAAACTCTGCTTTCCGGAAGGGTGGCGCCAGTTTATTCTTCACTACCTTCACCCTGGTGCGGTTGCCCTGTATGTCTTCCCCTTCTTTAATCTGTCCGATGCGCCGGATGTCGATACGTACCGAGGCATAGAATTTAAGGGCGTTCCCGCCAGTGGTGGTTTCCGGGTTTCCAAACATCACCCCGATCTTCTCGCGAAGCTGGTTGATGAAGAAAAGGGTGGTTTTGGTGCGGCTGATATTTGCGGTGAGCTTGCGAAGTGCCTGGGACATGAGCCTGGCCTGTAATCCCATCTTTGAATCGCCCATCTCTCCCTCAATCTCTGCTTTGGGGGTCAGGGCTGCCACTGAATCAATCACCACGATGTCGAGGGCGCCCGACCGGATCAGGTGGTCTGCTATCTCCAGTGCCTGCTCTCCATTGTCTGGCTGCGAAATATAGAGGTTTTCGATATCCACCCCCAGTTTTTTTGCATAGAAACGGTCGAAGGCATGTTCGGCATCAATGAAAGCAGCAATGCCTCCTGCCTTCTGGGCTTCCGCAATGGCATGAATGGCCAGTGTGGTTTTGCCTGAGGACTCGGGTCCGTAAATCTCTATCACCCTGCCACGCGGATATCCACCCACTCCCAGGGCGATGTCCACACCTAAGGAGCCCGAAGAAATCACCTGCACATCCTCAATCGCATTATCGCCCAATTTCATGATGGTCCCTTTGCCATACCCTTTCTCTATCTTATCCAGGGTCAGCTGAAGTGCTTTCAGTTTCTCCTGTTTATTGCCATTTTCGTTGCTCATATGATTTTACTGCTTAATGTGTTCATTCAGAAAATATCTGTTCGCTGTGCTCCTGGGTAAGCACCTTTTCAATTATTTTTTCAACATATCCATTCTGGTCGATGACATATGTTTTTCTGAGGATTCCCATGTAGGTCTTGCCATACAGCTTCTTCTCACCCCAAGCTCCATAGTCCTGTAGAACCTTGCGCTCCGGATCGGAGATCAGCCTGAATGGAAGCTGATGTTTGGCGATGAAACCCCGGTGTGATTTTTCGCTGTCGGCACTGACTCCTACTATCTCGTAACCTTGTTCCAGGAACCGTGAGTAGTTGTCCCTCAGATCACATGCCTCGGCAGTGCACCCGGGTGTATTGTCTTTTGGATAGAAAAAGAGAACGACTTTTCTTCCTCTGTATTCCTCCAGGGTGATTAATTCTCCATTCTGGTCCCTTGCGCTGATGGCAGGAGCCAGGTCTCCTTCTTTCAATTCCGGCATAGCAATTTTAAAGTACAAAGGTACAAAGATTGACTTAAACGGGGGAGGCATGAAGCTTAGTCTTTATTAACAATCGGGGCTTCTCTGTTGCCATCTATTATTACTATTTTTGATGTCAACAGACCGATCAAAATTATGCATAGACTTATTCTGAGAGTACTTATTTATTCAGCAGCAGTGGTGCTTTTATGTACCGGCCCCAAGCTCTATGGGCAGCAGAATCCAACGAATACTGAGCAATTAAATGAGTTGTCCCTGGCCAGCTTCGAGAAGGGCGATTACCATTCGGCACTTTCCGGCTTCAGGAAACTGATGGATCTTGAAAAAGGACAGGCCCTGCACCGCTACTATGCCGGGAGGTGCCTGGTTGAGTTAAATGAGGATGTGGATGAAGCCATTGAGTTACTCTATGGAGCCAGCGAACAGAATGTGCCAGGCGATGTCACTTTTTATCTTGGACTGGCCTACCACAGGTATTACAATTTCCAGGAGGCCCATAAATATTTTGAGAAGTTTGAGGTATCGGCCAGTCGGCAAGAGAAGAAGGATTACAACATTAAACACCATATCGCTACTACCAGGAGTGCAGGGGAAATCACCGCCGCTTATAATCCCTACGAAGTGATGAATGTGACCTTCCTGGACCTGGGCGATTCTCTTCAGTATACCCAGGTGAAAATGAAGGGAGGGCAGTTGAGCAGGAAACCTGAAGTCTTCATGGTGGGCGATGAAGATCCGGCAGGTTTGAGCAACTTGATGTTTATTCTTTCCAACCCGGTGAGGGGGGATTACCAGTATTTTTCGGGATACAACAGAAGTGGAAAAGACGGAACCCAGCTGTTCAGAGTCAGAAAGTTAGCGGGTAACTCATGGAGTACACCCGAAGAAGTGGCTGCCCTGAATACTGAAGGGAACGAGATTTTACCTTACTTCGATCCCATCGATAATGACCTCTACTTTGCTTCTGATGGATATTTGGGAATAGGAGGTTTTGACCTTTACCGGTCTCATTACGATAGTGAAAGAGATCAATGGACCGAAGCCATGAATCTTGGATTCCCGGTGAATTCTGCGATGGATGAATACCTCTTGTTGCCGGGAGCCGACCTGGGCTTGGTGTTGTTCTTTTCCTCCCGACAGGGAACCGATAATACAGTGACAGTTTACAGGGTCCACCTTTCAGAACCCAAGAGAAAGACAACGGCTAATGATGAAAAAATGCTCCGCGAAATTGCTCAGCTGGGTGGCGTGGCTGAGGATATCCTGGCTGAGCTGCAGCACATCGACCGCTCCGAAGAGGTAGTGAGAGCGGAGTCAAAGCCTGACAATTCTGCCCCTGTTGTTGCGCTTGCCCCCGTCGCTGTGCCCACCCAGGGAGCTACTGAAACGGAATCAATATCAGCCTATCAGTTTTACCTGGCAGAAGCTCTGACGCATCAGGCAATTTCAGATTCCCTGAAAGACCTGGCTGCAGATGCAAATAAAAGGGTGAGGGAATCGGACGATCCCAACGACCGGTGGGTCTGGCAGAAACAGATCATGGTGTGGGAGAAAAGAGCACGCGAGGAAGAAGGCATGGCGGACTACTTATATGCAAAGATGGAAGCGGCGAATACCTTTCAGGCATCCTATCCGGCAGTGAACCCTCCAGAGACGATCAGGGTCGATAAAGTGATTGACGGCCTGACCGTTTACCGCTTTGCCGACCAGGCTTCAGGTATTGAAGGAGAGCCGGGTACCAGTCCCTCCCAGACAGTGCAGGCTGTGGTGCAGCCAAGCATACAGCCTGGTCCGGCCCCCATCAACCGATTTGACATTCTGCCCCATTCTCCTTACACCTCCAGCAATCCCATACCCATGGATGTGGCCCTGCCGAAGGGCACCTTTTACCGGATCCAGCTGGGGGCCTTGGGCAGTGAGGCGGATCCCGGTGCCTTCGGGGGAATCAGCCCCGTCACAGGGGAACGCTTAAAGGATAAAGGGCTGATAAAGTACTATGCAGGGAAGTTTTCGCGTTACGATGATGCCTCGGCGGCACTGCCCAGAATTCAGACCCAGGGTTATGAAGATGCCTTCATTGTAGCATGGTACAATGGGATACAGGTTACTACCCAGAAGGCGAAACAATTGGAGTGAGTCTCATTTGATGAAGATTTTTTTTATATTTGATGGGAGTGAAAGCACCGGAAAATGGATAGCAATTTTACCAGCAGGCCACAAAAGTTGGGTTCTGAAGATGTTGACAAACAGAGCCAGGCCAGATTAGTGCTGCACAACGATGAGGTGAATACCTTTGACTATGTGATGGAAACTCTGGTGGATATCTGTGATCATTCCATGACTCAGGCCGAACAATGTGCCACCATCACCCATTACAAAGGCAAATGTGAAGTCAGGTCCGGATCCCTGTCAGAGATGAGAGAGCTTCGCTACAAACTTATTTCGCGTGGACTGAAAGCTTCCATAGACAACTAATCCTGTTATGACAGTAGTCATCATTTTAATCATTCTGGGGATCCTGCTTTTTGTAATTGAGTTCCTGCTTGTTCCCGGAGTTACCATTGCTGGCATCGGGGGACTGATACTCACGGTTTTTGGAGTCTATAAGGCCTTTAATGATTTTGGGGCTACCACAGGAGCGTGGGTTCTGATTGGGACGCTGCTGCTCAGTGCATTTGTGATAGCCATGTCACTCAGGGCAAGAACCTGGAACCGTCTGATGCTGAAGACCAATATTAATGGAACTGTAGATTCTGACCTCACCGAAGATCAGATCAAAGTTGGGGACCAGGGATCAACCCTTACACGTCTGGCACCCATGGGAAAGGTTATTGTTAATGAACTTGTGAGGGAAGCTAAATCCACCGAAGGTTATATCGACCAGCATACAGCAATTGAGGTCGTCTCTGTGCGAGGGACCCGGATCAGTGTTAAACCTTTTAAAGACAAATAGATATGGAATTTTCTTACTCTTGGATCATCATTGTTGTGGCCAGTATCATTGGTCTCTGGATCATTTTATACTTTATCCCCATCGGATTGTGGTTTACCGCACTCCTGTCGGGTGTGCGTATCTCCCTTCTGCAACTTATTCTAATGCGCTGGAGAAAGGTTCCTCCAAATATTATTGTAAGATCCATGATTGAGGCAACCAAGGCCGGTCTGGAGTTTATCAAGCGTGATGAACTGGAGGCACACTATCTGGCTGGAGGGCATGTGGAACAGGTGATCCATTCCCTGGTTTCTGCCAGTAAGGCCAACATTGAACTCTCCTTCAAGATGGCGACAGCCATTGACCTGGCCGGACGGGATGTACTTGAGGCTGTTCAAATGTCTGTAAATCCAAAGGTGATCAATACCCCGCCGGTAACAGCTGTTGCCAAGGACGGGATCCAATTGATCGCCTTGGCAAGGGTCACAGTCAGGGCCAATATCAAGCAACTTGTGGGGGGTGCAGGAGAAGAAACTGTGCTGGCCAGGGTTGGTGAAGGGATCGTCTCTTCCATTGGTTCCTCAAAATCTCACAAGGAGGTGTTGGAAAATCCCGATTCTATATCAAGGATGGTACTGGAAAAAGGGCTTGATGCGGGGACCGCCTTTGAGATACTGTCCATCGATGTGGCTGATATTGATATCGGAAAGAACATTGGTGCGGTACTTCAGATGGATCAGGCCAACGCCGATAAGAATATTGCACAGGCCAAGGCCGAGGAACGCAGGGCCATGGCTGTCGCCACCGAACAGGAGATGAAAGCCAAAGCCCAGGAGGCCAGGGCCAAAGTGATTGAAGCCGAGGTGCAGGTTCCTCTGGCCATGGCAGAAGCATTCAGGAATGGAAACCTGGGCATCATGGATTATTACAAGTTTAAGAATATTGAAGCTGATACCAACATGCGGGACTCCATATCCAAAGGTTCTAAGCCTCCGGCAAGCAAAATTAACCCGAAGGAAAAGGATTCGTAGTAGTAAGGCTATTTCTTACGGTAGTATCCCCCGGTGGGGAAACCACCCTTTACTCCCCTGGAGACTTCTCCCTCTTCTTCGGATTCCGCAGGCAATATCCACTGTTTAAGGTCACTTATCAGTTCATTGCTTAGTGGTGGCTGGTCGGTAAGCAGAAATCCTCCGGTAAGATAGGCAAAGGGATACTCGTCCCTGAACGCATGGAGATGATCTTCGGAATGAGCCGTTAATTTGGAGCCTTCCATCCTGGTCATCTCTAGTTCTTTGGAATGCTCGCGTTGCTGGGAAGTAAGGCTATAGCTGAGCTCAAAATCTTCCCCCTGTTTTATCCAGGTAGTGTTGCTGTTTGGCAGGAGTTCCATCTTGATAAGTATGGGATCTGAGAAGGGTTCTCCCTCATTCAGGAAGCGGGAAATCTCACTGATGTTAAATCCGAACCACCCCTCCTGATCGGTTTTGGTGGTAGAGGAGAACTCAAACAGTGTTTCTGACCCGGATACCCGTTTCAGCTGTACACTTAGGTCAAAACTTTCGTTGGCGATCCTCTGGCCTTCGATATTCTTAAGCACGCCCTGGAAATTCAGGTCATATACAGCTTGTCCCCATATGGGCCCGATGGCACTGAAAACCACTACAATCAGTAAAAGTATTTTGTTATTTTTCAGGTTCATGACTCAGGGAAATTGATCCAATTAAATGTACGAATTTTCTGAAAACAGATATTGCTGAGGTCCGAGCCAAGAAAAGGAGTATGTGGACGATATCTTCCGCAATACTGTTCAAAACCATCACAGGACCACTGCTCTGGTAAGTCACCACTACCTTTTCGATATTAACAATTTGTTAATAACCATTGTGTATGGAATGTGAATAGAGAACGGTGCGATCTTCTTGACTTGCTTTCGCCGATGGTCTATTTTTGATTAGACTGAGTGAGAGATAACAGGCCGCTTGAAGGATCGTCCAGTGTAGTGAACCAGCCCTACGGGACCTGGTTAGCGAACTGGCCGGAAATGGGAAACCCCGGATCCGGAGATTCATCCAGAGCCAGGCATATGCCAAGAGACAGGGTTTCCTGGCATATTTAACCGCAGGTCCTCTCGAAGAAGATCTTTAAAAGGTTGATCAGGAAGGCTGAAGAGCCAAAAAGAATCCCCTGGGGTTCCACTAAGCTTTTTCACTCTGGCCTCAGGCAGTTCATAAGAACTGGCTGAAGCAGGGGCCTTCAGGAGCCAGTCCCGGAAATTCGGTGCATCACCGAGTGAACGGACGGTTGCAAGTCAATGTTCTACGGAACATGGGCCGAGAACCCGGGCTTACGGTATAAAACCTTCGGGGATTACCGGATGAGCCGGCCATAATAACTGTAGCTCGGCACTGGTTGGTGGCTATGGGTGCCTTTCAGTGAAATGGGAGCAAACTTTTCGGTTGCTCCCATTTTGTTTTTTGCCCTTGTCGTTTTTAATCCTGGCTGTTCTTTGAACCTCCGCCGAGTTTTTTGATCCCTTCCACAATGATACCCACAAGGATCCCTCCTAGGCATGCGGCAAATGCCCACATCACCAGCTTTTCAGAGATCCCGAATATGATGGCGGGTACTATGACACCCACCATGCACAACAGGATGGAGAGCCATACGCTGAGCCGGTTGAGTTTCGGATAGATCCATAAGACCAATACCAGCAAACCCAACGACATGGTGAGGGATACAAAGAAGAAGGTGGCATCCACAATATCGCGAAGGATCAGGGCCATGCCTACCCCAAGTATCATCAGAACCAACATGCTCCATCGCATGGTTTTTTTCAGGTTCTTCGATTTTGTTAAACCTGTTTTTTCCAGGAAATCCTGGGTCACCGAGGCCGAGGCGGTGAACATGTAAGTATCGGCCGAAGAGGAGACTGCGGAGTAGATAATTACCACCGATAGCCCCGCCAGTCCCACAGGCAGCAGCCTGCTGAATCCTACAATCAGGGAAGTATCGGCTGAGATATCGGGGATATCAGCACGAATGACCAGTCCTATCAGGAGCAGGATAAAGCCGACAATGATATAGAACAAGGATGAAAGAGCGATGCTTCGCCTGAAATTCTTTTTGTCCTTGATGGCATATACCCGTTGCCAGAGCTCCGGGGAAGCCATAGGGATAAAGAAACCCGCCAGGAAGAAACTGATGATCTGAAAGGCCGGGATGCTAAACAGGTCGGTGACTGCCAGTACTGGTTTGGTAATGGTGGTGGTCAGCAGATACATCATCAGGACAAACAGGAGGAATATGCCAAAGGTTTGAACGATATCTGTCTTTACCACGGCATCAAATCCGCCGGCAATCAGGTAAATCAGGATGATGCCTCCCACAATGACAACCGATAAACCATAGCTGATGGGTGTGTATTCTGAAACCAGTTTGGCCCCGGCCGTGAAGTTGAGTACCACCCAGCCAAACATGATGATGATGGTGACTAAGGTGGCCAGGTAACCGGCAGTTTTTCCCTTGAAAAAGAAGAAGAAGTCCGGCATGGTGTAGAATTTCTCTTTATCGGCCAGCTTTTTAACCTTTAGTCCAAAGAAATAGAAAACGAACAGGCCGAAAACAGAACCAATAAAGTACCACAGTGCTCCCATACCGTACATGTAGACCAGGGCTGTATAAGTGAGTAGAATGGCTGCGCCAATGCGGCTGGAAAATATGGTAGAGGTGGCCTGGAAGGTAGTGAGTTTTCGTCCGGAGATCAGAAACTCCTCCTTATCCTGTTTTCTTCCCGTAAGTGCTCCAACAACAAGGATCACGAGAAAATAGGCAACAATAATCAGATAGTCAGTTAGGATTAACATGGTGGGTTAGTTTAAGTATATAATCATATAAATATAAAAAAAACTGAATACCACCTATCCGAGTCCGGGAGCAATACAGCTTGCCAGACGAAAAACGGCTCACTTCAAAGAGACTCCTTCACCCCCTTAAAGGCATCGTTTGACCCATTAATCAGGGCACTAATTTTTAGAAAAAGCTGCCTATCATCAGTCAAAGGTAGGTAGAATCCCCATCAATGACGGTTTATAGCAGGTCAACGGACATTAATAGAATTGAAAGGGTAGAATGGCTCCAATAGACCGTCATTGCTTGATATTATTAGATAAACAGTCAGCTTTCTACTTTCTTCAGAGGGTTAAAACTAAATGTAAATCAAATTCTGAGTCTATGAAAAGATTTGTAAGCTTTCTGCTATTTATGGCACTGGGCACCCTGACCCTGTTGGGTCAGGCCAGGCAAGTCACCGGATCGGTGGTCAGTGCTGACAACGGAGAACCCTTACCGGGTGTCACTGTATCTGTAAAAGGAACCTCAGTAGGGGCCATTACAGGTTCTGACGGTACTTATTCAATCAACGTGCCACAGGATGGTGAATTTCTTGTGTTCAGTTTTGTGGGACTTCTAACCCCGGAGCTGGAGATCGCCAACAATACATTGATTGCTGTGGTGATGGAACAGGACCTGATGGCACTGGAGGCGGTGGTGGTTACTGCGCTGGGTATTTCCAGGGAGAAGAAAGCCCTGGGGTATTCGGTAACACAGATCAACGCGGAAGACATTGAGCAAAAGCCGGAAAGTGACATCGGGCGTGTGCTCAGCGGGAAAGCTGCCGGTGTGCGTGTGACAGCTACCAGCGGGGTTTCCGGTTCAGGTACCAATATTACCATCCGTGGATACTCTTCCATCAAAGGGAACAACCAACCATTGTTTATTGTGGATGGTGTCAGGTTTT
>SPBY01000723.1 GCA_004525825.1 Bacteroidia bacterium | reverse complement strand
TGTATACCATCTTGGTGAACTTGGCAGGTTAGCGGCCTTTGATTCCAAATCAGGAAGTGAGGTATGGAGCATTGAATTGCGAGATCTTTTTGATGCTGAAATCCCCGAATACGGGTATTCCGAATCGGTGCATATTGAAGGAGACAGGCTGTATTGTTGCCCTGCCGGGAAGAAAGGTTACATGGTCTGCCTTGATAAACATAATGGCAAGCTGATATGGGCTAATACGGAAATACCCGGCACGGTTGGATTCAGTTCCCTGATTATTTTTGATCATGGTGGTCATCGTCAGATCTCCGGGCTGAGTTCAAACAGTCTTTTCGGAGTAGACTTAAATACCGGGAAACTTCTCTGGCAGACGGAATATGAGAATAGCAGGTCAAATAATGTGGCAGATCCCATTTATCACAAGGGTTATGTTTTTGCCTCCAGCGGATATGGCAAAGGAAGCCTCCTCCTAAGACTCAATGCTTCTGGAAACGGAATTACTCCTGAAAAGGAATGGCAAACTGAACTTATGGACAATCAGCATGGTGGGGTGATCCTGCATGACGGATACCTTTACGGGGCAGGTCAGAATGCCCGGGGGTGGTTCTGCCTGGATTTCCAGACTGGGACACAGATATGGAACACAAGTGGGAAAGGATCACTTACCTATGCGGATCACATGCTGTATTGCCTGGATGAAAGAGGTATCATGACGCTTGTGAAGGCCACATCTGAAAAATACGAAGCAGTAAGTGTATTTGAGGTGCCGGATGGCGGGGAGGGGATGCATTGGGCACATCCAGTGGTATGCGGCGCACGGCTCTATATCCGTCATCAGGATAAGTTGTTCGCCTATGACATCAGCGATCAGTAATAGAACTGTCCGCCATTAATTGATAAACAGACACTTCATTTTTTGATCCACTCCGAAATCAAAGCTAAAGCCTGTGGTGCGATGGTCTCTTCAATTTTCGAGTATTCTGATTCCTGTCCTGTTTCTGCGGTCTGAAAAAGATGGTTCAATCCTTCCATCCTCTCTATGGTAAAGTCATTATTACCTCCCAATTGTAAGGACAATTCAATTCCCGTCAAATTATCAATTGGAATTTGTAAATCTTTTGTTCCATGTAATGCGAGTACCGGACAGCGAACTTTTGACAGGAAGGTCTGAGGGTCATATCTTAATACATTTAGAAATCCGGTCGAAAGCATCCATTCAAAATCGTATGCTTCAACTGATTCTAATTCAATTTTTTTTCTGTCCTCTTCACTCAATTCAAGGAGAGATGGTTCCTCGCTTTTGAGCAATTCTCCGATCTTCTTTCTGGCCGAATTCTTGTCGGGTTCCTCTCTGGCAATACTGAACATTTGTGATAACAGCATACATTTAAATGTAATGGCTTCCTCTGAAGCACCTCCATTCCTGTAGCCATTTTCAAACTGTGAAATCAAACCTTTAAACGGTGAATTCAAACCGGTTTCATTACCATCAATGGCATCATACCCAGGAGCAGCCATCAATACAATAAAAGACACATCATCAGATTTCGATGCGGCTATTGGAGCGATGGCAGCACCCTCACTATGTCCTATTAACCCTATCTGATCATGATCAATTTCTGGCCGGGCTCCTAAATATTCCTGTGCAGCCAAGGCATCCATAGCGAAATCTTCAAAGCTGGCTTCATCGTGATTACCTTCTGATCTGCCCGCACCTCTATCATCATAACGCAACACTGCAATTCCCTGACGTGTCAAATAATCTGCCAAAACCAGAAATACACGATGCCCCCATATGAGCTGATCCCGGTCATTAGGTCCCGATCCTGATAATAGTACCACAGCCCTGAATGGTCCTGTAGCATCTGGCAAGGTTAACGTTCCCCGTAGTTTAATGCTGTCATACCTATTCACAAATATTACTTCCTCTGAATAATAGGGGTAAGGTTTTACAGGTTCCTGGGGCCGTTTTGAAGTTCGAACCGGCGGACTGTTGGTCCTCACTAAGTTTACA
>SPBY01000650.1 GCA_004525825.1 Bacteroidia bacterium | reverse complement strand
TTCAGATTCCTTGCCAGTGTAAACCTCTCAAGCACCAAACAGATTACAGTACAGGTCTCGGATGTGTATGACAATTCCGAAACTGTCATTTTCCCCATCAGGCTCACTGAGGTCGATCCCCCCCTTGTAAGAATGATTGCACCCTATGGATCGGACAACAACATCCTTTATCTTGACAACAACGATCCACAGATCTATGTGGAAGGAAAGATTGAAGATGAGAGCCGGATTAAAAGCATCTATATCGACAGTGTGATGGCTAGCTACATCCCCAGCGATCTGAACCCGAATTTCACAGCCATTGTAAAGGTGGCTAACAAAAGCAGAATTACTGTGAGGGTGGTAGATGAATTTGGGAACCAGGCCGAGATCGAGTACAAACTGAACCGCGATGCACAGTCCTTTGAAGATAATCCCATGGGAAAGACCTGGGCCATTTTCATTGAAAACTCAGATTACGAGTCCTTTGCCAGCCTGGAAGGTCCTGGCAAGGATGTTTCGATGATGAGATCGGCACTGGCTAATTACCAGGTGCACAATGTGATTCACCGGAAGAACATGTCCAAGTCCCAGCTATCCAAGTTTTTCTCCATCGAGTTAAGGGATATGATACGCAGCAACCGAGTGAATTCTATCCTGATCTGGTATGCAGGTCATGGAAAATATGTAAATGAAAGCGGTTACTGGATCCCGGTGGATGCTTCCAGGGACGATGAATTTTCCTATTACGACATCAAAGCACTGAAAGCTGCCATGCAGGGCTATCCCGATTTTCTGACCCATAAGCTGGTGATCACCGATGCCTGTGAGTCGGGTCCGAGTTTCTACCAGGCCATGCGTTCTGGGATACAGGAGCGGAATTGTGACGACTGGGCCTCCACCAGGTTCAAATCATCTCAGGTTTTCTCCTCTGCCGGTTATGAACTTGCAGTGGATGACAGCCAGTTCACGCGCACATTTGCAAACGTACTTACCAACAATCCTGGCTCTTGTGTTCCCATTGAGAACATTGTTCTCAGGGTAATATCAGCTGTGGAGAATACCCAGCAGCAGACTCCTCAGTTTGGAAAGATTTCAGGTCTCGAGGATGAGGATGGTACCTTCTTCTTTATGCCGAAAGACTATTAGAATGCAATCCCCCAGGCGATATTTGTTACTATTTGTCGGCCTGTGTTCTTTATCGCTGTGCGGGCAGCAATACTATTTTGACCAGTTTTCGGTCTCCGACGGACTGGCACAATCCACGGTCCATAAAATCATCCAGGACAGAAATGACCTATACTGGCTGGGAACCAGTGTTGGGGTGGCGAGCTTTAACGGGGTACAATTTGTCAATTATTCTTCCACCGATGGATTGGCTGAAGGCGGGGTACGGGCCATCTGCGAGGACCGGTCAGGCAAGATATGGTTTGGTCATAAGGAGGGAGGCATTTCGGTGTTTGACGGAAGCTCTTTCATTGAAGTGAATTCGTTCCGTGAGAGTATCGATCAGTCCACCATATCATCTATCCTCCTGGATAAGGACGGACAGCTCTGGTTTACCACTGTAGGTGCAGGAATTATTAAGTTGATCAACCCGGAGGCTCCACCTGACCAATATCAATTTGAACATTTCTCGGGAAATGAATTGTCCAACGAAGTATTCGGACACTTCCAGGACCAGGAAGGGAGGATCTATTTTGTGACCGATCTGGGTGCAGTGCAATATAGTGATTCAGACAGCAGCCGATTTAAACCTCTTCTGGTTCATGGCGTGCCCTCCTATGGTCAGACAACTGCTGTATTGATCGACAGTAGGGACAGAACCTGGGTGGGGAAGTTTCACGGGGGACTCTACCGCTACAATCCTCGACTCGACAGCACCGAGATGTACGATCTGGTAAAGGCAGGACTCAAATCCAACTGGATAAGTACCTTGTTCGAGGACAAAGAGGGAAACATCTGGGCTGGTACTTTTGAGGACGGAGTGGTCAGAATCAGTCCCGAGAACAAGTTGGATCTCTTCAGCGAACGGAATGGATTCCCGGGGATGAAGGTCTGGTCGATGATGCAGGACCGCGAAGGAAATTTGCTCATCGGCACCAATGACAATGGTTTATGTGTATATAAGGGAGACGATTTCATTTCCTACTATAAGGAGGACGGACTGATTAATTCACAGGTCACTGCCATCCTTGAGAGGGCTAATGGTACCTACTGGTTTGGGACCAGTGAGGGGATCAGCATCCTTAGCCGATCTTCTGCCGGGGAAAGCATGCGCGATTTCCATATGCTTCATGGTGAGGAGATCGAGTTCCTGAAAGAGGACAGACAGGGCACAGTTTGGATCGGGACTTTCGATATGGGAGTGTCGAGTTACAGCCGGACCGGG
>SPBY01000280.1 GCA_004525825.1 Bacteroidia bacterium | reverse complement strand
TGCACATTACAAGGCAGTCAATGCCATGGATATGCCCCCGAAAATGGATCTTATCCTGACCGCGGGCCACAATGCCATCAAAATTTGGGACAGAAGCGGAAACCACCTCTTCGACTGGAATAAGCATGCCACCACCATCTGGAATGCCGAGATCAGCAAAGACGGGCTCTGGGCCGTATCCTCCGCCTACAATAAAACCTTCCTGCTCTGGGATGTCTACAACAACAAACTTGTTGAACCCTTGCGGGCACACGATGATGTGTGCATGGCAGTCAGCATAAGTCCGGATATGCACCTGATTGCCAGTGGAAGCAATGACCTGAGCATTAAGATCTGGGACCTGGAAACCCGAAAGGTAATCTCCACCATGCACGGGCCCACGCAGGATATCTATGATGTAAAGTTCAGCCCGGACAGCCGTTTGCTGGTAGCTAGCTCCAAAGACAATTCGGCCAGAGTGTATGATGTAGCCGGGGCGAAACTCCTGCACATCCTGAAAGGACACAGTGAGATGGTCCTGGAAGCGGAGTTCAGTCCCGATGGAAGATACCTTGTCACCGGTTCAGCAGATCGCTCAGTGATCCTTTGGGATGTGCTTAATGGCGAAAAAATATACCAGTTCCTGGATATTGAGGCAACGGTCATGGATCTGGTCTATCATCCCGACGGCCTTTCCTTTTACAGCATCTCCACGGCAGGGGATCTTACCCGCTGGGCAGTTCACCCCGAGATATTTGTGCTGAAATATTATGAGGAAGCCTACCTCCAAGAACTTTCTGCCGACCCGGTCTTTGATGCCAAAAGAAAAGGGGAGTCAAAAAAGGACTATGAGGCCAGGCAAGCAGAAGCAGGAAGCAAAAAGGGGGGAATTATTGACCGGTACTATAAAGAGTACCTAATAAAGCGAGACCAGTAATATCCTGGCGAAGGCACATCTGTCTAAAAACATCACTTCCATCTCTATTTGTTCACAGCATAAAAGTACCTTTGTAACTGGCATGGATTCTTGCTTTCATATTACTCCGAAAAAGTTGTTCCTGAATATCAAACAAAGGGACAAATTCAACAGCTGCTTCTAGCTAAGAGGAACCTGGTGCATGGAGGAGTCACACCCTGTCCCAGCCCTGATTCTCCTTTTGATTTTTGACTTTTCCCTTTTTACTTTACATACTTTCGACTATCATGTTACCATACGCAGATCCCTATAAAATAAAAATGATCGAACCCATGTACCCCAGTACCAGGTCCGATCGGGAGCAGTGGATCACAGAGGCACATTATAACCTCTTCAATTTAAAGAGCCAACAGGTATTCATCGACCTCCTGACCGATTCGGGCACCGGAGCCATGAGCCAGGAACAGTGGTCGGCGCTGATGAGCGGCGATGAATCCTATGCGGGCAGCAAATCGTTTGAGCGGCTTCGGGAGACCATCACTTCGCTAACCGGGTTTCCCTATGTCCTACCTACCCACCAGGGAAGGGCCGCAGAAAACGTTCTTTTTTCGGTGATGGTCAAGGAGGGTCATGTGGTGCCGGGAAATGCCCATTTCGATACCACCAAAGGACATATTGAATTCCGAAAGGCCAGCGCTTTCGACTGCACCATCGATGCAGCCACCGACACCTCCCTCTACCACCCCTTCAAGGGCAACCTGGATATCGGCAAGCTGGAAAATGTGGTGCAGGTGTATGGAAAAGAGCGCATCCCCTTGATTATCGTTACGATCACCTGCAACTCCACGGGCGGACAACCCGTAAGCATGGAGAACTTGCGGGCTGTACGTGAATTTGCAGATACTCACGGGATCCCGGTGATATTTGACTCGGCCAGATTTGCAGAAAACGCCTATTTCATCAAGGTCCGCGAGAAGGGCTACCAGAACCGCTCCATCCGGGAAATCATCCGGGAAATGTTTTCCCTGGCCGATGGAATGACCATGAGCAGCAAAAAAGACGGAATCGTAAACATGGGCGGATTCATTGCCATGAACAGTCAGGCCCTCTTCAGGGAAGCCACCACCTTTAACATCATGTTTGAAGGATACATCACCTATGGGGGAATGTCCGGAAGAGACATGGCCGCTCTGGCCCAGGGACTGGAAGAGGCCACCACCTTTGGATACCTGGAGAGCCGTATCAAGCAGGTGCACTACCTGGGAGGTCTTCTCCGGGAAGCAGGGATTCCGGTCCAGGAACCCTTCGGGGGCCATGCCATATTTGTGGATGCCACCCGCTTCTTACCAAAGGTTCCCTGCGAAGAATTCATCGCACAGACCCTGGCCATTGAACTCTATCTGGAATCGGGAGTCAGGGCTGTGGAGATAGGGACCCTGCTGGCCGATAGAGATCCGGATACCCGCGAAAACCGCTACCCGAAATTGGAATTATTGCGGCTGACCATTCCTCGCAGGGTGTATACCCGGACCCACATGGATTATGTGGCTGCCGCGCTGCAAAATGTTTACCGGCGACGGAATAAGATCACTTCGGGATATAAAATACGCTACGAGGCTCCCATCATGCGCCACTTCACCGTGGAGCTTGAAAAGATTACTTAGTAGCTGAAACCAAAGCCCATGTGGTTCTGACCATGGCACCTCAGGTAACAACGACCTGAAAAAACACCTGTACTCTCATAGGCCAGCATTCCATTGTTGGCGGGATTTACAATCGCCCGATCAAAATTGATCAGGTGGGCATTGTTGGTGCTGTTACCCTGGGTGTTACTGATTCCATGAGGATCGTGACAGGCATTGCAAGGAGTGTCTTCATCCCTGATATGGGTATCATGGGCACCGAAGGATTCATCGTTCAAAATGCTGATACGACTATGACAGCTGTAGCATAGTTCGTAGGCCGAGGCCGATTCAACCGTATTGTCAGCTGTCTGATACTGATATTTGAGCTGCCCCGGAAATATAGATCCATGGGGACCCGCCGGCGATCCTGACCCATTGCTGCCATGGCAATCGGTGCAGTAAATAATGCTGGATTCGGTGATGGGAGCAATCAGGCTGGGCACATTGGGATTGACTCCCGCCGAGTTTACGGCATGATGGGATGGATTGGCCGGATCAAACTCAAGCCTCACATTATTCTGTTCAATTTGCCGGGTGGTCAGACTGACCGGTTTGGAGGGACTGTCGGCGTGACAACGGTAACAAAGCTCGTAAGCATACTGCAGAGGATCTGCCGGATTGCCACTCTGATCCACCCCAGCCACTCCGCTCAGCCTGCCATTGGCCAGAGGAGCCTGCGTTGGTGTGTTATTCACCGCATGTGGATTATGACAATCCTCGCACTCCACATGTATGGTCAGGACCAGCGGATCCTCAGCCGCATCATGCTCCAGATTAAATCCGTATACATTGTGAAGATAAGGTTTGGCCAGTTGGGCCACCACATTGGTGGAAGCCACATTTCCATTGTGACAGGGAAGACAATTGTTCTCTTCGGCCAGATTATTCAACAACCTCAGCTTGTTTCCAGCAGTATGGGGATTGTGGCAGCTTTCACAGGCGTTCTCGGCCACATTCAAATATTCAGTTCGAGGCCATGGATCGATTCCGTTCCCGTTCCAGGTGGCAGTGGAAGTGGAGTGCGCGGAAAAGGACCAGTAATCGCGGTCGTGACAAGAGAAGCATAGTTCCGAGAACTGGTGGGTGAGCACCAGGAAATCATTGGTCCGGTTCCTGTGCGGATCATGGCAGGAAGTACACTGCATGCGCCCATTTTGGAGAGAGACAGGAGGGACAATGGCCGTGGGATCTTTCAATTGTCCGTCTGCGGCTGCCAGTCCGGTGGTATAATCAAAGGAGATCGGATGGTCATCGGCCAGGTCTGTGGAAATATTCGAACTCCCCGGGGGAAGGGTCGAAATCCCCCCCGTAAAACCGATCCCCGGACCTGCTTAATACACTGCCCAGTGCGGTGGTACCATCATGACAGCTGAGACAGAGGATGGAAGAACCATCGGGCTGTCCGGGTACAGCTTCCACGGTCGAACTGTGGTATAGGGTATAGGTATAGCCGGGATCATCTTTGTTCCAGAGCGGACTGGATGGAAGGCTGTTGTGGGGCGTATGACAAAAAATACAGATCTCCGATTCGCTAAGGGCTCTTACATCGCCCGGACCAGTGGCCGAAAGATTGTGCTCCGTATTGATGATGGACTGGGCCCCGGCATCTGGGGCTGCTACCAGCAGTATAAGAAGGAGCATGCTTAAGTATTGCTTCATCATAATCAGTTTTTTACCAGTTGAAATATCTGGACCCTGGCATTGTAGCTGTCGGCTACATAGATATGGTCCTCTTCATCAATGAATATGCCCGTTGGCATCCAGAATTTTCCCTTTTCCTGGCCCTGGCTGCCAAAAGAGGTCAGGAATCTCCCTTGATCGTCAAAGATCTGGACTGCATGAAACAATGCATCGGCCACATAAATATGACCATGCGAATCTGTAGCTAGTCCTTTGGGCCTGGCCATGTTCCCGGTGGCATCTCCCGATGTTCCAAAGGTGCTTACAGCCTGTCCCTTTGCATTCAAAATCTGTACCCGGAAATTCATGGAATCTACCACATACACGCGCCCCGAGGAATCAATCCATATAAAGGTGGGGTAATTAAAGAGTCCGGGTGCGGTCCCCCTGCCCCCAATGCTTCTGATCCGCTCGCCTTCCCTGCTAAGCACAGAGATCCGATGCGCCCCGGTCTCCACCACCCATATTTCCCCGCTTTGCCTGTGAAAGGCTATGCCGGTGGGCTGTTCGAAGCTGAGAGCATCCGCAAACACCGACAATTCTCCGTCTGCCACCCGCATAATTTTGTCTAAGCTGGAATCTGTGAAGAAAATATCACCGGCCGGAGTTCCACACATCCCCACCAGGGAAGGGAAATCCTGGTTCGCTCTTTTCATGCACCTGAGCAACTGACCTTCTTTCGCAAGCACCTCAAAGACTCCCCCTGAGCCCTGGTCCAGAATCCAGTATTGCCCGGGATCGACTGCCACCACATTGAAGGGTTTAATCAACTCCTGGGGCTTCTTCCCGAATACCAGCCTGGACATACGATCTCCAAAACCCGGAGCTTTTTGGCTCTCTTCTCCGGGAAACTGCCCGATCCATTGGACGCTGTATTCAGCACCGGACTGAGCCCC
>SPBY01000040.1 GCA_004525825.1 Bacteroidia bacterium | reverse complement strand
TATGGGGAGGCTGCCTTCTACGGACCCAAACTGGACTTCATGGTGAAAGACGCGCTTGGAAGGAAATGGCAGCTGGGCACCATCCAGGTGGATTACAACCTGCCGGAACGTTTTGAACTGGAGTATATGGGCACGGATAACAAGAAGCATCAGCCGGTGATGATCCACCGGGCCCCCTTTGGTTCCATGGAACGTTTTGTAGCTGTTTTGATCGAACATACCGCGGGGAAATTCCCCCTCTGGTTAACCCCCGATCAGGCTGTGATTCTGCCCATTAGCGAAAAATACCACGATTATGCTCAAAAAGTTTCAAAATTCCTGAAAAATTACGATATTCGCACCCTGATTGACGAGCGGAGCGAAAAGATAGGTAAGAAGATCAGGGATAGCGAGTTAAAGCGAATTCCATATCTCCTTATCGTGGGTGAAAAAGAGCAGGAAAACGGTTCAATATCCGTTCGCAGGCAGGGAGAAGGAGATAAAGGGGAGATGAGCCTGGAAGAATTTGCACGTTTTTTACAGTCAGAAGTCGAGAACCAGTTGGAAGCAATTAACACTGATGTTTAACTAAATATAGGAGGAACAAGTCATAGCAGGACCAGGTCAATTTCGTAGAAGACAAAACGATCGTAACAAAGACCGGATCTTTTTCAGAACCAATGAATCGATCCGGGCTGCTACAGTTCGCCTTGTTGGAGAGAACATTACAGAACCGGGAGTGGTTACTATCGCAGAAGCCCTGAAGATTGCTGATTCGCTGGACCTGGATCTGGTGGAGATTTCGCCCAAGGCCGATCCACCTGTTTGCAGGGCTGTCGACTATCAAAAGTTTCTTTATCAACAGAAGAAGAAACAAAAGGAGATGAAGGCCAAAACCACCAAGATCGTGGTGAAGGAGATCCGGTTCGGACCCAATACGGATGAACATGATTACGATTTTAAGCTAAAACATGCACGTAAGTTCCTGGAAGAAGGAGCCAAGCTGAAGTCTTTCGTGTTCTTCAAGGGAAGGTCCATTTTATACAAGGAAAAGGGTGAAATCCTGCTGCTCAGGCTCGCCCAGGATCTTGAAGATGTTGGAAAGGTGGAGCAGTTGCCGAAACTGGAAGGAAAGCGCATGACCATGTTTATAGCTGCCAAAGTGAAAAAGAAGTAGTTTTTATTTAGATAAATTTTGTAGGACTAATGCCAAAGATGAAGACAAATCCGGGAGCGAAGAAGAGATTCACACTCACCGGAACTGGTAAAATCAAAAGAAAGCACGCTTTCAAGAGCCATATTCTTACCAAAAAGTCGACGAAGCGCAAGCGGAACCTGACCTATTTTGGTGTAGTAAATAAAGCAGACGTGAATAATATCAAGCGTCTGCTGGCCATGAAGTAAGTTTTAATCTTTTGAAGAACAGGTAACTAGTGTAAACCGGGATGTGGAGCCAGAAAGTGTCAGATTGACCGCCTGCATCCAAAAAATGAAAAAAAATGCCAAGATCTAGCAATGCTGTCGCCTCGCGACAGAGAAGAAAAAAAGTAATGAACAGGACCAAAGGGTACTTTGGTCGCAGAAAGAATGTGTGGACGGTTTCAGTGAATGCATATGAGAAAGGTCTTTCTTATGCATACCGCGATCGCCGAAAGAAGAAAGCAAATTTCAGGGCACTGTGGATCCAGCGTATCAATGCTGCAGTTCGCGAACACGATATGTCCTATTCCGAATTTATGGGTAAACTGAGCAAATCGGGCATCGAGATCAACCGCAAGGTTCTCGCCGATCTGGCCATGAATGATCCCCAGGCTTTTGAAGCCATTATAAAGAAGGTGAAGTAGTAAACACAAGGCAAATAAAAAACCGCTTTCCGAAATGGAAGCGGTTTTTTTTTGCTTGTGTGTTAGGATGTTAGTATGTTAGAGTGTTGGAAAAACCGAATGTATGAGAATTGCACTAATTGGATACGGGAAGATGGGAAGGACCATCGAGGCAATGGGGAAAGTGCAGGGGCACTTATTTCCCCTGATCATTGATGAGGAAAATCCAGAAGATTTGAATGCTGAAAAACTCAAGGGTATCGATGTTGCCATTGAATTCACCACCCCGGATGCTGCTCCCGGAAACATCATTGCTTGTTTAAATCTTGGAATTCCAGTGGTCTCGGGCACCACCGGTTGGAATGCACAGCTTCCAGAGATTGAGAAACTATGCAAAGAAAGAGGGGGAACCCTGTTTCATGCCAGCAATTTCAGCATCGGGGTCAACATTCTCTTTGCCATGAACCGGCAACTTGCCAGGATCATGGACCGCTTTCCGGCCTACAGGGTCTCCATGGAGGAAGTGCACCACATTCACAAGCTGGATGCCCCCAGCGGAACGGCCATCTCACTGGCTGAACAGATTCTGGAGGAAAGCAGCCACCTGAATAGATGGAAGTTAAAAGGAGAAAGGGAAAAGGAAACAGGGGCAAGGAATGAATTGTCCATCGAGGCCATCCGGGAGGGAGAGGTCAAGGGCCGGCATACCATTGTCTACGAGTCTGAGGTGGATACCCTATCGCTCAAACATGATGCCTTATCGAGGGATGCCTTTGCCAAAGGAGCCATACTTGCTGCAGAATTCGTGCTAGGCAAAAGAGGTATCTTCGGAATGCACGATCTTCTAAAACTTTAATATCCATGGAGAGGCTTACCTGGAAATACCTTGGCTTTGGCCTCACCGCCCTCCTGTGGTCGCTACTGGTCATCTGGGTGGAGCTCTGGTACCTCTTGGTGTTTGACCTGGTTCTCTTTGATCTGACGGTGACCCGCAAATTTGACTGGACCCTGCGCAAATTCGGATTGCCCAGATACCTGCAGTCCACCATCGAATGGTTGTTCATTGTGCTCCTTGCTCTGGCTAGCTCATTGACTATCAAAGTATTATTTGTGGAAACCTATAAGATCCCCACACCTTCCATGGAGGAAACCCTGCTGGCAGGGGATTTTATATTTGTAAGTAAGCTGGCCTATGGTCCCAGACTGCCTGAAACCCCACTGGCCATTCCCTTCTATCACAACAAACTCCCTTCAGGGAAAAAATCCTATTCAGAAAAACTCAAAATGCCTCACAAACGGCTGAAAGGATTCTCCAGTGTAGAGAGAGATGATATCATAGTTTTCAATTTCCCGGCAGGGGATACCATGGTGTTACAGTACCCCGGACAAAACTATTACTCCCTGGTCAGGCAATATGGGAGAGAGTATATAAGGTCGGAGTTCGATATCATCACCCATCCGGTTGATAAAAGGGAAAACTATATCAAACGCTGCATAGCCCTGCCTGGGGATACTTTGCAGATCAGGGGAGGCCAGATCCAGGTAAATGGAAAAACCAGACCTGTACTGCCCCACCAGAAATTCAAATACTATGTCACCACCAATGGCGATCCCCTACCCGATCCATTGCTCGATTCGTTAAAAATCCTTAAAACTGCGGTGACCTACAATCCTGTCAACTCCCTCCACGTTTTATACCTGGCGCAGGAACATGTTGAAACTTTGAAATCATTTCCACAGGTGAGAAGCATCAAACAGTACTCGGAACCCACACTCTCCTTTCAAAACCAGGAGATTTTTCCACATGATCCTCATTACCGGTGGACTGGGGACAATTTCGGTCCGCTAATGGTCCCCGCCAAAGGAGATACCCTGCAGCTGGATATGCTTAATTTACCCCTATATCAACGACTTATATCAACCTATGAACACAGGGACCTGCAGATTGTGGAGGGAGAGATTTTTATCGACGGGGAGCCAGCCGACAGCTACGTGGTCCAATTGGATTACTTCTTTGTCATGGGGGACAACCGTCACAATTCGGCCGATTCCAGGTACTGGGGATTTGTGCCGGAAGACCATCTTCTGGGCAAGGCTGTGGCTGTATGGTTCTCCATTGAACCGGAGAAACGGATCATTGGTGGTTTAAGAAAAGAACGTATCTTTAGGTCGATCAAATAATCTGCGTAATGGACTTCCGTAAAGTATTGAAACACAAATATTTCAAGTTCGGCCTTGCCGTATTTATCTACATCCTTTTTGTCATCTGGCTAAAGAACTACTGGTTTTTCCTGGGAATACCCGTTGTTTATGATATTTACCTAAGCAAGAAGGTAAACTGGTCCTTCTGGAAAAGCAGGAAAAAGAAGAACAATGTGGTAGTAGAGTGGATCGATGCTCTGATTTTTGCAGTGGTGGCGGTCTCATTGATCAACATCTTTCTGTTCCAGAATTATAAGATCCCCACTCCGTCCATGGAAGGCAGCCTGCTGGTGGGCGACCATCTCTACGTAAGTAAGACAGCCTACGGTCCAAGAACCCCCAATACCCCCCTGGCCATCCCCTTCCTTCCAAATACGGTAATGGGTGGAAAATCCTACCTGGAGTGGATCCAGCGTCCCTACAAAAGACTCCTGGGGTTCAGCAATGTGAAGCGCGACGACATAGTGGTATTCAATTTTCCTGCTTCAGATACGGTGGCGCTTGAGAAATCGGACCATAAAGTCTACGCCAAGGGCAATTTCGACTATTTTGATCTCCTGAGGGATGAGAGCTATCAGCTGATGCAGGCTGACCTGGAACGAAACAACCGGACACGTCCCTATTCTGTGTATGAAAACTATGTGCGCAAACAGATTGCCGAGAAATATGATGTTGAAACCAGGCCTGTCGACCGGCGCGATAACTACATCAAGCGTTGTGTGGCCATCCATGGTGAAACCTTTGAGGTAATCGCCAACGATGTGTATGTGAATGGGGAGAAACAGAAGGACTTTGAAGGAATCCAGCGCTGGTACAGTGTCAGAACCAACGGCACACCGATCAATCCCCGCTCACTGGAACCTTTCGGCATTGGCAGGGATGAAGCAGACGTCAGGAACAATCCCAACTATACCTTTCCCACTACCAAAGAAAATGCAGAGAAAATCAGGGCACTTCCCGGAATCGTCAGTGTGGAAGCCATGGAGCTCTTTACCAAAGGCAGGTATGACCGCGATATCTTTCCTCACGACGAGCGATATCCCTGGAACCTGGAGTATTTTGGCCCTCTTACGGTACCGGCAAAAGGCGTGACCGTGGAGATCAATGATGAGACATTGCCCCTCTATAAGCGCATTATTGAAGCTTATGAAGAAAATGATCTTGAAGTGAAAGGAGGCCAGATCTATATCAATGGAGAAGTGGCATCATCCTACACCTTCAAAATGGATTACTACTTTATGATGGGCGACAACCGGCACAATTCGGCCGATTCCCGGTTCTGGGGCTTTGTACCAGAAGATCATTTGATTGGGAAACCACGTCTCATCTGGCTTAGCGTCGATAAGGAATATGGTAAGATCCGCTGGAACCGTATGTTCCGCATTGTGAGAGCTAGCAGATAAGACCCTTTGGCTTGGTATTCCCGGCACTCTATAACGGACCTATCAACTATTATGCCCGGCTGGTGCAGCAAAAGGAGATTGTCCTTGAGCAATACGACAGCTACTCCAAACAAACCTACCGCAACCGGTGCATGATCATGGGGCCAAACGGGGTCATTGGCTTATCGATTCCTGTGATAAAATTGCATGGTGCAAAAACCCAGTTAAAGGATGTCCGGATTGATTACGACTCACACTGGAACAGGATCCATTGGAAGAGCCTGGTGGCTTCCTACTCTTCATCTCCCTTTTTTGAATACCTCGCTGACGAACTCTCTCCCTTCTATGAACTTAGGTTTGAATACCTGTTCGACCTAAACCACCACTTGCTGGACCATACCCTTCGTCAGCTGGGTCTTGAAATTCCGGTCAGTCGTTCAGATTCATATACCGGAATCACTACGGACCAGGATCCCAGACATTTTATCCATCCTAAAAAAGACCAGGCGGTGGCAGATCCCGGTTTTCAGCCTGAAGCCTATCACCAGGTCTTCTCCGACCGCCTTGGTTTTCGGTCCAATCTGAGCATCCTTGACCTGATATTCAATGTGGGACCCGGGGCGCTAAGCTACCTGCAAAGTTCACTTAGAATTTAAAACCTAAGGTAGTCATCAGGTTGTTGCCATTGACCTCGTTGAGAGCCACCTCATTTACGCCGGGTTCATAGGAATACATCCCGATGACATCGTTCCGGGTGGAGTGAGAGTAACTCACATCAAAGTAGAACTTCTTGGTCCTGAATCCCAGACCTCCTGAATAGATCCAGCTTTCGGCATTGTTCCTTGCATCGGTGAAGGGGCTCATAAGATGTTGTCCCCCAGCTCGTAAATAGAGTGAGTTGATGCGAACCTCAGCTCCTGCTTTCAGGTTGTGCGCTGCCTGGAAACCACGGCTAATCTCATCGTTCTCCTCCTGGAATCTATAGTCATAGGCATCGAGTCGCGCTGATGAATAATCCACAAACTCATAGCCTGCCGATATGGTAGCAATTTGAAACAGAATCAGGGATGCATTTGCATTAGCCCTGAAGGGAGTTTGCAGCCTGTAATCGTATATGCCGTTGGGCGAACTGCTAACGGCATCACTAATACCGGAACTATTGTCCCATTTGGAGGCCATGTCTGTGTACTTCTCATCGGTGAGATAATACCAGGTGGGCAACTGGAAAGAGGCTCCAAGCCTTAGCATCTGTAAGGGTCTCAGAATCATCCCGAACCTGAAGGTGTATCCCCAGCCCCTGGTAGAATTGAACTCCCTGAATTGAAACTGATCGAAATCGAGGACATGATTGTCATGGTCGGTCTCCGTATGGAAAATATCCTCATAGAACCTGACCGCATGGATCCCGAAGGTGGCTCCGAGATAGAGGAAGTTGCTGACGTTAAGTGCTCCAGCGAGGGAGTACTCTCCGATATAGCCGCTTTGCTGCGAATGGCGGTAAAGCTGCTGACCATAGCCGTCCAGCTGCATATCGTGCCAGTATTCTCCTGCTACCGAATCGTAAGGCATCAGGTTGGTTTTAAAAGCAAGATCCTCATAATAGGGATCCAGGTCATTGGGATTGGCGTTGGCATGCCAGGTGAAATCATCCAGCAGTGAGCTATTCTCATTGATCCCCTGAATAGTGGTGCGGTTGTTGAAATTCACCAGGGTATTGTATGCCACCGAAAAAGCTGCACTTACAATGCCGGTATTTTTGTTGCTCGTATAGGCATTGACCATGCCTATGCTTCCCAGGTTGAATTTCGTTTGGGAATCGGACATGTTTTGTCCATAAAAGTCAGAATTGGTATTCACCCAATAAAAGGAGGGAGAAAAAGAGAATTCAGAAGATCGGTAGAATCCGAGACCTGCCGGATTCGTCACCACTGAGCTTAGGTCGCTGCCCAGCGCAGAAATGGCACCACCCTGTGCTGCGTACCTGGCGGTTCCAAATGGATTGTACTGGGAATATCTAAGGGCCTGCATCTCATTCTGTGCTTCTACGTTGACAAAAGCAGCTACGAGTAGCAAGGCTATAAATGATAACTTTTTCATAGCAAATTGTGTTTGATTCTTGGAAAACCGGGATCCCAGGCGGGATCCCGGTGATATTAAATGACAGTCTAACGTCTGGAACCACCGCTGGAACTACGGCTGCCTCCTGAACTGGAAGAGCGGCTGGCTCCTGAAGAAACTCCTGAGCTGCGGCTACCTCCTGAAGAACTACTCCTACTTACTGAGGACCCACTGCTGCGGCTTGGTGAACTGCCGCTTATGGAGGACCCACTGCTTCGACTGGGTGAACTGCTGCTATAGCTGCTGCTTCTGGTGGAACTGCTCGGACGGCTGTAAGAGCTGCTGCTGCGACTTGTACTGCTCGGACGGGTGTAGGAGCTGCTGCTTTGGCTTGGACTGCTCTGAGGGCTGTAAGAAGTACTGCTTCTTTGCTGACTGCTGCCCGAAGGATTGTAGGTGCCGGCTCGCTGTGGCGTGCTACCGGGTTGCGTGTAACTCCTGTTCTGGGTAGTGGTACGACTCTGAACCGCATTTTGATTGGCATTTGGTGATGAGCTGGTTCGCGGCTTGCTGTAATTGGGGGAATAAGTATTCCTGTTCTGCTGGCCGTTGGGAATTCTCGTAGCGTCGACATTTGGGCTGTTTGAGCTCCTGTTACTATTCATGGCGGCCCTGTTGGTATTTTGAGCATTGGCCGGCATGGTCCTTGTGGTTTTTACATTATCGTATGAACGCTGAGCAGAAGAATTGTTACCGTTCCTGACCGTAGCGGTCTTGGTGTCGGCACTGGTAGTCGCTCCACTTGTGCGGCTCCTGTACATGGGATCGGCTGCAGTAACTCCTTTGGCACTCCCTACAGTGGTTCTTGAAGGCCTGGAATAACCTGCATATTGTCTGTTATCCATTCTTCCGTAGCGGTAGGAGGTTTCGGGGTAATATCCGTTCCCATAATATCCGTTATTATACCCATGGTAGTATCCATGGTTATATCCGCTCCAGTAGGAACCTCCGTAATAAGGGTAGCCGTAGCCATAACCTCCATATCCATAATAGGGGTCGCCGTAGCCATAATATCCTCCATATCCATAATAGGGAGAGTAACCACCGTAATACGGGTATCCGTATCCGAAGGACATACCCATGCCCCATCCCATTCCAAATCCCATGCCAAGACCCCAGCTGAAACGGCTCCCGCCATAGCCGTAATTGGTATAGTAGGGATCGTAATAGTTCCAACCGTAATAATCATCGGAGAACCTCCTCAGGTTCGAGGAATAATAATACTGATTGGGATCGCTATAGTAATTATTGATAATCACGGGCGCGCTCGCCTGGCCGTACTGACCCAGGGTATCATACTCCTGGTACTGATCCACGTAAAGCGCTTCACTCCCTTGGGGTGAGTAGGTTTCGCCCAGCATTTCAGCCTCACGCTGCAACCTGTATTGTTCATAATCACTTAGGTTTTCCTCAGGAACCATGGGTTCGGCATATATGCCCGACTGGTTCACGGGTTGTGCTGCCATTGCTTCATAGGGGCTTACAGCAGATTGCTGAACAGCAACAACTCCTGCTTCCTGCTGAGGAGTTTGATTCGGATTATAGTAGACATCGTCGTACTCCGAAGAAGCTGTCTTCTTTGAAGAACTGCAGGATGCCAGGACTAAGGCTGCACCGATTATTGCAAGTGTTAAAGTTTTCATGACGTTTCCTCCCGGTTATTTTGCATCTGGTTCATTTGCGCTAAATAAAACAAAGTTCGTGCCAAAACAGCCAAGCCTGATGGCGAATGTGTGCAATATAATAATTTATCGGATAAGCTGCAGGATTTACCACTGGACCAGAGAGCGGTTCATCTGGTGCACGGAGTAGTTGTAAAGCGGAATGCGGTGCGGAGCATAGGTATTTCCCATTCTTGGATTGTCGTCCTGTGTATAAATCCAGAGTTCGTCGCTGTTCCAGACAAGGATCTCGTCACGGGCATCGCCGGTAAGATCAACACACATGTAATACTTATCCGGATGCCCGTCGGAAGGGAATTCGACCGACAAACGGCCTTGCCAGTCAAGCAATCCGCCCGACACGGTATCGACGGAAGCTATCAGGAACTCTTCTCCGTCCCCTTTCCAATTGATAGTGATGCAGCGGCTGACACCCAGTTCCGGAAGAAAGCCGGAGGTGACTGAACCCTCTGCATCCATCACATTCACCAGTCCGGGGTTCCCCCAACGGTTAGAGGTAAGCACCTCCGCACCGGGCGAGTCCATATCCAGTTCTGCCACCCCAAGGTAGCTCACATGACCCAGAATATTCTGCCTCAGCAGTTGACCACCAAAATCATAATAGAGCAATCCCCAGTCCCCCGCTGCATAGATCAGGCAGGGGATGCTCATCTCGCCATCCAGCAGTTCACCCACCGAAACCCCGTTACAGCCATCACCAATGTGTTCTCCTACATCATAGATCAATGTTCCCTCCGGATCAAATACCGAATAGCCCATCAGCACCTCGTGCCTACCATCCCCATCCATGTCATAGACCATGGGATGAGAACCTGTGGTGGTTTGCTGACTCCAGATCAACTCAAGCTTTTCATTGTAGGCAAGGAGAGCATGCTCACGGTCAGAAAGGATCAGGTTCTTGTCTTTCCCTACCCCCACCAGATCACCAAAAATCATTGAAGAGATTTTCAGAGAGCCGGGTACCCTCGTTCGTCGGATCAGCTTTCCGTTCCGTCCGTCAAGGATGCGGATCCACCCTTCATTGAAATAGATGACCTCACGCGATCCATCTCCATCCAGGTCATGGATCTGAACAGGCAGCTCTTCGCTGACCGGCATGCTGCCTGAGCGTTGATTGCCATGGCGCCAAAGCACCTCTCCATCGAGATTCATGGCGGTAAGGCTTTGGACTCCTCCTTCAGTATCGGGTCTGACAAATACAAACTCCTTGTTCCCGTCGCCGGTAAGGTCGCCCAGCCTGAGGTTCTGATTGGTGCCAAAATTAGCGGTTTCAAATCGTTTCCACCGGACCATAGCAGGATGATCGCTAAGGTGCAGTTCTGATCTCCGGTCGAGCTGCCTGCTTCTGCGTGAAAGTTTTCGCTGTTCACCCCTCAGAAGCTTCACCTCTATGCTGTGAAACTTTGCAGGAACATCCGAGATCAGTCCGATTCTTCCTGCCGTTGATTTGAGACCCTCGGCATGCATGTTGATGGAGTCGTTCAATATGACGGTGACTTTGTTTCTCCGAACTGATACAGTGGCATGCAAACGGTCGCCCGGGGTCCAGACCAGCGGTCTGAAATTGAGAATTTTTTCAATGGGACGCAGCGGGGTTACAGGTTGCTGAATATACTTAAGTGTAATTGTATTCCCTTCAATGCCAAAGAAGTAAAAATCAGAAGGAGGGTGATAACCAAATACCACCCCGCACTTATCAAATTTTGCCTCCGGGGTGAATTCCACTTCAATGGTATAATCGCTCCATAAAGAATCTCCTGCCACCACCATGGGATGGTTCACAAGACTCAAGGGGGAATTCTTCTCATTCAGGTTAGTAAAAGTCTGGGCCAGAAAGTTCTCTCCGTCTTCACTCCGAATCACCCAGGCCTTTTCAAATCCTTCCTGCCTCAGACTTGAAGCTACCTTCCACTTCCCAAGGACTGCATGGGCGGCATCAAATGATACAGCCGGATCGGCTCCATCATAATAGGGTTTGCTACCGGGCTCAAGCTCCTGAAATCCGTCTTCAAACACAGTGGTTTGCATTATGTTGCCGGTACAGGAAGTGATTAGTATCAGAGAGACAATCTGTATGAACCTTGTATTAATAAGGTCTGATATCATTTGGAGAAAAATACTTTTTGTAAATATACACTATATTTACATCTGAAGGAAAAACAGGAATGCACCTTAGACCAATTCTAATACTTCTGATCCTCTGCCAATCACTTGCAGCACAGAAACCCGTCATTCTTTCGGACTATGTACAGGAGGTCGGTATTTCGGATATGCAACTGTTTTTCATGGACGATCCCGACTGCTCCACGCAGCCTTCGGATTTATTTAAAGGAAGTTTGGACCACCTGTTCAGATCGGTGGATTTCAGTGATCCCGATCCTGCCCTGATCAACACCCAGCCGGGTGGCTGCATCTGGTTCCGTTTCCATTTTGTCAACCGTTCGACCCGCCAGTTCTCCTTTCACCTGCAGCGAAATGATATTGCGGAATTCGATGAATATACGCTGTTCCAGCAATTTGACAACGGGGCGGTCACGGTTCGAAGATCAGGAAATAAGCTTCATCCCCAAAAGAAAGATGTGAATATCAGCGGGTCCGATGACTTGCGGATTTTCCTGCCCCCCAGCGAAACAGACACCCTGTTTCTTAGGGTCTCCCTGGGTGAGCAGTCGGTGATTTCTGACCTGGTCTTTACCATATCGACCCATGAGGGTGTGATCCGCCGAGATCGTTCAAAGCGTTTGGTGTTTGGTATTTTTACCGGAATCATGCTGATCATGATCCTATATCACATTCCCCTCTTTGTGAAAGGTCGTGAAAACTCCTACCTCTATTACATTCTCTATATCATCGCCTTCCTTATCATCTTTATCAACAAGGAAGGATACATCTTCGAGCTGATGCCCAGGCTCATTTCGGCATACATAAGCTTCTTTCTGCTGGAGATCTTCCTGCTTTTCTACCTCCTGTTTGGACGGGCATACCTCGATACCCCCAACACCCTGCAGTCGTGGGACACCATCCTGCTCATTGCTGTCTGGTTTACTGTAGGGGGCTTGATCATGAATTTTGCCGTAGCGCTTCTGCAGGGACTGGGAGTGGATGTTGCCTTCTTCATTGAGCTGGG
>SPBY01000193.1 GCA_004525825.1 Bacteroidia bacterium | reverse complement strand
TGAAAAAGTGAGAATGATTTTTCCTTATCAACTGGCCTATGGAGAAGTGGGTGAGTATACCAACAGTAAAAAAGTAAAAATTCCTCCTTTTGAAACCCTCATATTTGATTTGGAGATTATCAGTGTAGAGGCCGAATTGGAGGATGAACCTGCGGGACCGGAGTAATAGTCTTTAGTCCGGCCAGCAGCCAGGATCTATTTTCCCAGAAGAAATATAACCGGCCTTTTATGAAGGGCTGGTTTTTTATTAAGCCATTCGGCTACAGTCCTGGTAAAAATGAACTCAGAATCGAGTGTGATATCAGCCGCTATACATAGTAGGGTAGAGGAGCTGCAATTCTCCAGGATATCTGTCAAAAGTCCGTCGTTTCGATAGGGGGTCTCAATAAAGAGCTGGGTCTCATTTTTTCTTAGTGCCATCTGTTCAATTTCCCGAATCTTTCTGATTCGGTCTGGTCGTTTTACAGGAAGGTAACCGTGAAAACAAAAAGACTGACCGTTGAGTCCGGAAGCCATAAGGGCAAGCAGGATGGATGAAGGACCTGTTAATGGCACCACCCTGATTCCTTTTTCATGGGCCACCCTGACCACTGCCGCACCGGGATCGGCCACACCTGGAACCCCGGCTTCCGAGATAATGGCAATATCCTGCCCCAGCTCAGCCTGCTCCAGGAAGGAGGGCACTTTTTCTAAGGGGGTGTGTTCGTTCAGTTCATAGAAGGTAAGGCGATCGATATCGATGGACCTGTTCAGGTTTTTCAGATAGCGGCGGGCATTTCTCAGGTCCTCCACAATATACACTTCAATGGTATTCACCGTGGTGGTGATTCCTCCCGGAATGGTCGTTGAAGTATCGGGATTTCCCAGGGTGTTGGGCACCAGGTAGAGGGTTCCTTTCATGGGCTCTCTGTAAGAATTAGGTATTAAAAATAATTATAACTTCGTGAATAGCGTTATCCAAGACCAAAGCAATTGAAAATTACTTTTCTGGGAACCGGAACCTCGCAGGGTGTTCCGGTGATTGCTTGCAGATGTGCAGGCTGCATGTCTGATAATGAACGTGATAAGAGATTGCGTTCCTCCATTCTTGTGGAACTTGACGGGCTTGTGCTGGTGGTGGATACCGGACCCGATTTCAGACAGCAGATGCTCAGGGCCGGGGTAGCCAAGCTGGATGGGGTTCTTTTTACCCATGAGCACCGCGATCATATTGCCGGCCTGGATGATATCCGTTCCTTTAACTTCATCCAGAAAAGCCCCATGGATATTTTTGCCGAGGAAAGGGTCCTGAGGGCATTGAAAAGTGGATTTCCCTACGTTTTTGCAGAGAAGAAATATCCCGGGATTCCCCAGGTGATGATGCATCCCATCTCAAGACATCCATTCAACATAGGGAACCACGAGATCATCCCCATAAGAATGATGCATTATCGCCTTCCCTTGCTTGGTTTCCGGATTGGTGATTTTGCTTATCTGACCGATGCAAATTACATTTCTGAGCCAGAGAAAGTGAAACTATTCGGTGTAAAATACCTGGTGGTGAATGCCCTCCGAAGAGAGACACATATCTCCCATTTTACCCTCTCTCAGGCAGTATCGCTAATTACTGAGTTGAGTCCAAGCATGGGCTACCTGACCCATATTTCACACCAGATGGGGCCTTCCCTGGATTTGGAGAAGGAATTGCCTCCCCATATCAGGCCTGCCTACGATGGCCTGGTACTGGAAGTATAATCCCTTACACGATCCATCTCTTTTCCAGACGAGATAAACAGAATCGCAGTTAGTATACTGATTACCAGAAATATAAATCCTGCCAGCATAAGAGCCTGAGGGAGTGAATAGATATCTTTTACCCAGCCAAGGAACGGACCGGTGAGTGCGAATAGCAGTCGAATGACGAAATTCCTTACCGAGAGAACGGTGGCCCTGATGTGTGAAGCGGTGATCCGGTTAATGTAATCTTTAAGGACAGGGCTTGCATAGCCCCTGATCAGGTAAAAAAGGTAGAGGATGATTAGTCCCCCGGGAAGATGAAACCTGCTGAGGGCCAGGTATCCCATGGGTATCATTAATGCGATCAGCATGATTGAGCGCCTTTGTCCCAGTTTTTGTTCCAGGCGATGTGCCGTGTAGGAGGTGATCGCCACTGTCAGGTTCAGAGTGGTCCAGAGTATCCCGAACCATGCAATATCGATTTGGGAATATTCGAAATAAGGTTGAGCAAACCAGGCCATGGTAAGGGTGGCCGTGCCTGTTATTGCACTGAAAAGGATGTTTCTTCGGAGTGGACGGTCAATGAAAAGGGCAAATCTGGCGATGTGAACTATCTCCATAAGGCCAGCTTTGATCAGGGGAACTTTTCTGATGGGTTCCACCAGTGTAATGGCCGCAGGAAGTGCAATAAGGGCCACAAATGTTTGAGCAAAGTAGGGAGCCCTTAAGGTAATTCCGGCAAGCAATCCGCCTGCGATTCCTGCCACAGCTTCAGCCACATTGCCCAGGGAAGTGATCCTGCCTTCAAAGCGGGTATATTTTTTCTCCTCTCCTTTCTCCAGGAGTGAGTCGTAGAGCATGGCAGAATCGGCTCCCGAGATGCAGCTTTGCCCGATGCCCAGGATAACTTCAGCCACCAGGAATCCCATAAAGCCAAAGCTGAAACTGTAAGTGGCAAATCCGAAGGAGCCAAAAACCGCTCCCAGGATCAGCGTTTTTCTCCGGCCAATCACATCGGCAAGGTAGCCCGAAGGGACCTCGAGGATCACTATGACGATGGAGTAGACAGCCTGAAGTATCATGATATCCTTCATGGTAAGTCCATTGCTTTCGTAAAAAGGCACCACAATGGGCATGAAGAGCATAAACCATTTGGCTGTCTTGATCAGGTAAAGGCGGATGATATTTGGATGAAGTGTACGGGGCAATTCGTGGAGTTTGAAACAAAACTATAAAAAGCCTGCCTATTGCCCAGAGATGTTTTAGAAAATATTGACTGAAATAGCTTTGTGGCTATCTTTGAAGACAAACAGATGATTATGGGCATGACGGTCATTGAGAAAATCCTTGCCTCACATTCAGGAAAAACAAGTGTTCACCCCGGTGAAATTGTGGATGTCACCATCGACGCCCGGGTGGCACGCGATTTTGGTGGTGCCAATGTGGTAAAACACATGGAGGAGAACCAGCTATCACTGGAGGATGCTTCCGCCACTTTCTTTACCTTCGACTGTAATCCTACCGGATCGGACCAAAAATATGCTGCCAATCAGCATAAGTGCAGGCAGTATGCCAGGGAGAATGGAATCAGGGTATATGATATTGATAAGGGAATCGGAACCCATGTATTGATGGAGGAAGGTTTGGCCTATCCTGGTTCCACAGCTATATCGACCGACTCCCATGCCAATATCCTGGGAGCTGTGGGTGCATTCGGACAGGGCATGGGGGATAAGGATGTTGCTGCAGCCTGGCACAAAGGCTCCACATGGTTCAAAGTACCCCATTCTGTGAAGATCGTGCTTGAGGGGGAAGTCAATGCAGCTCTTACAGCCAAGGATATGATCCTGAACCTGCTTGAAAGGTTTGGCGCCAGTACTCTGTTGGGAAAAGCCATAGAGATGGAGGGTGAGGCGGTTCACAAACTAACGCTGGACCAGCGCATCACAATAGCATCAATGGCCACCGAGATGGGGGCGATTATTCTACTTTTCCCTCCAAATTTGGAGGTGATCAGATATACTGAATCCCGTGCCAGGAAAAAGGTGGAACCAGTGATAGCAGATGCCGATGCCAGCTACACTGCGGTGTACCGGATCGATGTATCAGAATTTAACACTAGGATTTCCCTGCCTGGAAAACCACACGAAACCGCAGAAATTCCACAGGAGCGCATCTGGATCGATTCTGCGTTTATCGGAAGCTGTACCAACGGAAGGATGGAGGACCTTAGAGCGGCTGCTTCGGTATTGGAAGGAAGGCATGTGGCCGAAGGAGTGGTCTTGAAAATAGTACCAGCCACAGACAGGGTCTGGCATCGCTGCATGGAGGAAGGATTGATCGAGATTTTCAAAGAATCGGGCGCCCTGGTCTCTAATGCTGGCTGTGCAGGATGTGCGGCTGGTCAGGTGGGACAGAACGGACCGGGCGAGATCACAATCAGCACAGGGAACCGAAATTTTCCAGGGAAGCAGGGACAGGGAGAGATGTACCTGGCTTCACCTGTTGTGGTGGCTGCATCGGCCATCGCAGGATATATCACCACCGCAGAAGCCATACCGTATTTTCCGGAGAAACGCTTAATTGAGAAGAGTACTGTTAAAAAGGCAGCGGTCCAAAAAGCTGCTCCAAAAAAAGAACGTCCTGTCGAGATTGAGGGAAGGGTATGGTATATTAACAGGGACAACATCGATACGGACATGATATTTCATAACCGCCACCTCTCCATCACCAACGTGGATGAGATGGGGCAATATACCTTTGGAAACCTTGAAGGTTATGAAGATTTCGCCGCCCTGGTCAAACCGGGAGATATTGTGGTGTGCGGTAAGAACTTCGGATCGGGCAGTTCCAGGCAACAGGCTGTGGATTGCTTTGTTTCCCTGGGAGTTCTTTGTGTGGTGGCTGAATCCTTCGGAGCCATTTATGAGAGGAATGCCATTAATGCAGCATTTCCCATTTTTGCCACCGAAGAAATAGAAGCTCTGAAACTTGAGGATGGGGATCTGCTGAAACTGAATTTTGAAACTGGTAAGATTCAGAATGTAAGCAAAGAGACCACCCTTAATTCGTCTCCATTTTCAGAGGTACAAATGGAGATTTACCAGAATAACGGACTTTTTTAACACCATTGATTATGAGATTAATTATTCCTGAAGGGTACAAACCCCTTATCACATTGAAGGAGACGGAGAAGATTCTCCAGATGTTGAAAGATCATTTTGAGTCAGGTTTATCCTCTGACTTTAGACTTCGGCGGGTTACAGCGCCACTATTTGTTCTCCAGGGTACCGGAATTAATGATGACCTCACCGGAACAGAAAAACCGGTTTCTTTTCCCATCAAGGATATGAGGAACCAGGTGGCCGAAGTGGTTCAATCTCTGGCCAAATGGAAACGAATGATGCTCAGGGATTATGACATCCAATTGGGTCATGGGATCTACACCGATATGAACGCACTGAGGCCGGATGAAGAGTTGGACAATCTGCATTCTCTGTATGTGGACCAGTGGGATTGGGAGAAAGCCATCTATGTGGAGGAGCGCACCCTGGATACACTTAAGGATGCGGTGGCCAAAGTGTGGCAGAATATTAAACGCACGGAATTCTTTATTCATACCTTCTATTCCCAAATCATACCGACCCTTCCGGAAGAGATTACTTTCATCCATGCGGAACAGCTTTATGAGTTGTATCCCGATCTTAGCCCCAAGGAGCGGGAGAATAAGATTGCGGAGAAGCATGGAGCAGTATTTATTATCGGGATTGGTTATGATTTGCCTGACGGGAAACCTCACGACAAGCGTGCACCGGACTATGACGACTGGAGTACCGAAACTGTAGACGGGTACAGGGGATTGAATGGTGATATTATTGTATGGAACCAGATTCTGGAATGTGCCGTGGAGCTCACTTCCATGGGGATCAGGGTGGATAAGAACGAACTTATGACACAACTGGAGATCACTGGCGATACAGACCGGGTGGAACTGTTGTTTCACAGGCGCCTTTTGAACGATGAGCTCCCCTCTTCCATAGGAGGAGGGGTCGGACAGACCAGGACCGCTATGCAACTCTTAAAAAAAGCGCATATAGGAGAAGTTCAGTCGGCCATCTGGCCCGGTGAAATGGTGGACCATTGCAGGCGTTCCGGTATCCAACTTATCTAGCAGAGGGATTTTTCCTTTGAACCCCTTCCTGACAAGCTGATGGCTATTCTGGATATGAAGAGCCTGGTGAACTGGATCCTGAATGAATAAACCGGGCTTCCAACATATCTGGCCAAAAAGATTCTTTTTTCTATCTTTGCACCCGAAAACAAGGTTACTCGAAGCTAAAGCTCCTCGTGAGCTCGTTGCTTCGCAATATAGTTACTCGAAGCTAAAGCTCCTCGTGAGCTCGTTGCTTCGCAATATAGTTACTCGAAGCTAAAGCTCCTCGTGAGCTCGTTGCTTCGCAATATA
>SPBY01000519.1 GCA_004525825.1 Bacteroidia bacterium | reverse complement strand
GATGAACCCATGGTGGTTGTCTTTATTGTTTCGGAGGGGAAAGCAATGATGCAGGAAGTGAAAACAGGGATACAGGACAACAACTACATTGAAATTACCGAAGGGCTCAGTCTTGAAGATGAGATCATTGTGTCTCCCTACTCGGCCATCTCCCGGCAATTAAAAAACGACATGCCGGTGCAAGTGGTCACCGAAGAGGAGTTGTTCCAGGGAGATAAAAAGAACAAGGATTAAACTTTTATGACCAAAGCCCTGATCCTACATATTGAGACAGCCACAGATATCTGCTCAGTGGCACTTTCAGAAGGGGATCAGCAACTTTCTTTGGTGGAGAGCGGCCAGGAACGATCACATGCCATTCTATTAAACCAGTTTGTCAGGAGAGCCGTTGCCGACAGTGGGTATACTCTGAAAGAACTGGATGCTGTAGCTGTAAGTAAAGGTCCAGGATCCTATACGGGACTAAGAATTGGTGTATCCACCGCCAAAGGACTTGCCTACGCCCTCGAGATTCCACTGCTGGCTACCGGAACACTGGAGAACATGGCCCATGGTGCCCTTACCCATCCCGAAGTGATAGGTCTGGCTGATTCTATCGGAGAACAGTTGTTGCTCTGTCCCATGCTGGACGCCAGGAGGATGGAGGTCTATGCAGGTTTTTATACTCTGAATAATACGTTATTCCGCGCGGTAAGTGCCGATATCATAGATGAGGACACATACAAGGAGATCCTGGCCTCTCACCAGGTATGCTTTTTCGGGAACGGATCCGGAAAATGCAAAGAGCTTCTGACACACCCGAATGCCCATTTCATCGATGGTGTCGATCCTTCTTCCAGCTCCATGATCGAACCGGTACTTAAGAGGTATATGCAGCAGCAGTTTGAAGATGTGGCCTATTTTGAGCCCTTCTACCTCAAGGACTTCATCGCCACCACTTCAAAAAAAAAGGTGCTTTGACCCTGTCAGGGATAAAACAATATATTGATATATTTACATAATAAACGGACCCAATGGCAACAACAGCAGATTTCAGAAACGGATTATGCCTCGAATTCAATAACGACTTATACACCATCGTTCAGTTCCAACATGTAAAGCCCGGGAAGGGCCCCGCATTTGTCAGAACCAAAATGAAGAGCCTGACTTCCGGCAAGGTAATTGAGAATACATTTAATGCAGGCGTCAAGGTCACTACAGCCAGGGTAGAGAGAAGACCATATCAGTATCTCTACACCGATGACCTGGGAGTTAATTTCATGCACCTGGAAACCTATGAGCAGATCTCCATACAGGCCGGAATGATTGAGAATTACGACCTGATGAAAGAGGGGCAATCGGTGGAGATCGTTGTTCATGCAGATACGGAAACTCCTCTGACCGTCGACCTCCCTCCATTTGTGGAACTATTGGTCACCTATTCAGAACCCGGAGAGAAAGGGAACACTGCTTCCACTTCTGCCCAGAAGCCTGCCGAACTTGAGACCGGTGCCAAAATAATGGTTCCGCTCTTTATCGATACCGGGGAGAAGATCAAGGTGGACACACGTGACCGCTCCTATTCTGAAAGGGTAAAAAAATAAGCGAAGCGAACTGTATGGCTAAAAATTCAGACAACCGGCTAAAACTTTCCACGTTCAAGTTGAACGCCTTGCTGGATATTACATTGGCCATCAACGACAATGTATCGACCAGTGAACTGATCCGCAGGTACGAAAAGTTGCTTTGCGATGACCTGGATATCGGAAAGGTCATTGTCCTGAAATACTCGGACAAATGGGAATGCCTGTTAAATTCAGGGTTTAGCCGCAGCTTCTTCAAAAAGGTGGATGTAGAAAGGGACCTGCTACCTTTCGAGGAGATATCATTTATCACCTCAGAACCACAGCACTTCCCTGAGCTGGTGGATATTGTTATCCCGGTATCGCACAAGGACGAAGCCATAGCTTTTGTGCTGATTGGCGATATCGAGGAGGAGGGCGAAGGGGTAAGCCCCATCATCAAACACCTCAGGTTTATACAGACCCTTTCCAATATCATCACTGTTGCCATTGAGAACAAGCGGCTCTTCCAGGAATCACTCCGTCAGGAGGCCCTGAAAAGGGAGATGGAGCTGGCCAGCAAGATGCAGAGCATGCTGATCCCTACCGCAGAGAAGCTTCCCTCCAATGAAAGCATACGAATGAAAGCCTTTTATCACCCGCATTCTGAGGTGGGGGGTGACTACTATGATGTAATCCAGCTCAGCCAAAACGAAGTGGGTTTCTGCATTGCAGATGTATCGGGAAAGGGAATATCAGCAGCCATCCTGATGTCCAACTTCCAGGCCAATCTCAGAGCCCTTTATACGGCCGACAAGAGCCTGACCGATACCCTTACGCGCCTGAACGATAGAGTAATGAACAGTGCCAAAGGTGAAAAGTTTATCACCCTCTTTATTGCCCGATACCACTTTCTCACCAGGGAGCTGAAATATGTTAATGCTGGTCACAATCCTCCCCTGCTCTATGAACCCGGATCGGGCAAGCTGTCTCAGCTTACCAGTGGGTGTGTGGGCATGGGTATGCTTGATGAGCTCCCCTTTATCAATGAAGGTGTGATCACCCTGGATGAACCTGCCAAGATGTTTTGCTATACCGACGGATTGGTGGAAGTGATTCAGGATTCGGGAGTGGAATTCGGGACAGAAAAACTGGAACGGCAGCTTTCCAACGCCTTTTCGCTGGAAGAGAATATCCAGTCCATCATTGTGGAACAGAAAATCATGGAGGGTTCTGCTGCCATTTTTGATGACATTTCCATCATAGGTGCCGAATTTCCGGGGAAAGCGGGATTCAGCTAATAACAATCTCCAGAGCGAGGGTCTAAATTATTTAGCAGGCTGGCCGGGATGCATCTCCTCTACCGGGGCCTCTCTGTGATAAACATCCATGGCCACCAGCATGGCCGTATACCCCCAGAAAAGGGCTGAGATCTTGTCGGTGTCGAGAAAATTATTCAGCAATCCGTGCAGGTAATAGGAGGAAAGCCCAGTAAGTACCGCCAATGAGAATATCCTTATGCTGCGCTTCTTTGAGGATAAATACACCCGGATACCT
>SPBY01000465.1 GCA_004525825.1 Bacteroidia bacterium | reverse complement strand
CTGTTAAACAGGCTCGTGATCCCGGAGAGGGGGTGGCCTAAAAGAGAAAAACCAAAACACTCCGTGTTGTTGTTCCGTTCACCAGGTCTTACAGAAGCAAGCTTCTGACGACCCGGTAAACGAAAAAACCACCCCGCCTGCGGCGAGATGGTTTTTCTCTTTTGTCGGGGTAGCGGGATTTGAACCCACGACCTCGTCGTCCCGAACGACGCGCGCTACCGAGCTGCGCTATACCCCGATGGAACCCTTTGGGTTCAGCGGCAAAATTACAAAACTTTACGGATTTCTAAAGTGCCGGGTGCACTCCTCCAGGAGCTTATCCGAGTTGACCGGGATCACTCCCGCTTTCTCACAGACCTGTCCCCCGGCCAGGTTGGAGATGGCTGCCAGTTCAGCAGGAGGAAGGCCTGCAAGCAGGCATAGTGCAGCAACAGCTATGACCGTATCTCCAGCACCCGATACATCCGTAATTTCACGTTTCATTGCAGGTATATGCACAAGCACTCCATTCTGGGAAGCCAGCACTCCCTGCTCACTAAGTGTGACCAGAAAAGTATCTATGTTCTGCTTTGCCTGGAAGGACTGTATCGCTTCCGACAGTTTATCAATCTCGTTGTTCTTAATGTCCAGGTTGAGTCCTTTGGTCAGCTCCTTGAAGTTGGGCTTAAACAATTTTACCTTTTTATATAGGTCAAAGCTTCTGAATTTCGGATCGACCAGCACCGGTACAGTCACCCTTTCAGAAGCACTGATCACCTCCGAAATTACCCTGGGGGTCAGCACGCCCTTGTCATAATCCTGCATAATGATGGCGTCGATACCTCCACTCTCCAGCAGGCTTGATATGAGCTCCAGAAACTGATCCTGTACCCGCTTGTTCAGAAAAATATCCATCTCCTCGTCCACCCGGAGTAGGTGCTGGTTACCGCTGATGATCCTGGTTTTCTGGGTGGTTATCCGGTGATTATCCACCACCAGGCCTATATCGGACAGGAACTGCTCTTCCATCAACTCCAGGAAAAGTTTTCCACGATCATCATCTCCTATCACCGAACAGAGGATGGGAACTGCTCCCATGGCTTTAACATTGAGGGCCACATTGGCCGCCCCTCCCAGTCGGTTCTCTTCAATCACGCCACTTACTATAGGAACCGGAGCTTCCGGGGAGACCCTTGCTACGCTTCCCCACAAGTAGGTATCGATCATGACATCACCGATGATCAGTACCTTTTGATCGCGAAACCGGCTGAATAATGACTTGAACTCTGTGGATTCAAACATGGGCTTCATTTAAAAACAGGGCAAAGATAAACTTTTATACTCAAAAGGGATCCACATCAATGGAGATCCGGACCGATCTGAATACTTCGTTCCCGGCCAGTACGTCAAGCACCTCTTTCAGCAGTTCCCTGGCCCTTTCAAAGGAGGCTTCCCGTTCAATTTTGATGATAATCTGCTTCATAAAATAGTTGTGGGTCTTCCTGACCGGTGGGTACTGGGGTCCAAAGACACGCCCGGAAAATATTTGTTTCAGCTCCCTGGCAACCAGATCGGTGGCACCATCCAGTATGGATGGAATCTTATGCCGGAAGCTGATTCGTATCATCCTTTTGAATGGGGGATATCCGAAGAGCTGTCGCTCTTCCATCTGATCCTTGTAAAGTCCTTCATGGTCCTGTTGCAGGATATAACTGATCACAGGATGATCCGGGTCCATGGTCTGGATAATGACCTTCCCCCTAAGCTTCCTTCGTCCTGCCCTGCCACTCACCTGTGAAATCAACTGGTAGCTTCTTTCAAATGCCCTGAAATCTGGAAAATGGAGCATCTGATCTGCATCGAGTACGCCTACCAGGCTCACATTGCTGAAATCAAGCCCCTTGGAGAGCATCTGGGTTCCGATCAATACATCCAGGTTTCCCTCTTCAAAGTTTCGGATCATTTTGCTGGTTTGGGTAAGCGAACGGGTCGTATCTGCATCGAGCCGGCCCACACGGATTCCTTCAAACACCAGAGGCAATTCGTCTTCAATCTTCTCCGTCCCAAAACCCTTCATGCTCATGTTGGTACCCTTGCAGGAAGGGCACCCCGTCGGCATGTTCTCTTTATGCCCGCAATAGTGGCACTCCAGCTTCCCACTGATACGATGATAGGTCAGGCTCACATCGCAAAGTCCACACTTTGGAATATGTCCGCAATCGTTGCAAACAATGTAATGGGAATATCCCCTTCGGTTCTGGAACAGAATTATCTGCTCACCCCGGTCGAGTGTTTCTTTGATCGCCCTGGTCAACTCAGGTGTGAAATGGGAGACCATCTGTTTCCGCTTGATGGCCTGCTTGATATTGGCCACTACCATTTCCGGGGCCTCCACATCGCCATAACGGTTTGAAAGTGTTACATATCCAAACTTGTGGTTCCTGGCATTGTAGAGCGATTCAAAAGAGGGGGTGGCAGTACCCATCAGGACCCTCGCATTGTGGAAAAGGGCCAGTACCTGAGCTGTGTCTCTGGCATGATAACGGGGGGCAGGATCGTGCTGTTTGTAAGTGTTTTCATGTTCCTCATCGATGATGATCATCCCCAGGTTTGAAAAAGGCAGGAAGATGGCTGAGCGCACCCCTATTATCACACCATAGCTTTCATCGTCGGTCAGCCCCAGGAGGTTCCTGTAAACATGCACCCGCTCCGAATCGCTGTACCTGGAATGGTAGACCCCTACTCTGTTGCCGAATACCTGGCGGATCCGTACGATGATCTGGGTGGTCAGGGCGATTTCGGGCAAGAGGTAAAGGACTTGCTTGCCCTTGTCCAGCATCTCCCTGATCAGGTGTATATAGAGTTCTGTTTTGCCACTTGAGGTAACACCATGCAGCAAAACTGTCTGGTGATTGGCAAATTGCTCCCTGATCAATTTGAGCGCTCCCTCCTGCTCTTTGTTCAAGGCATTCAAAGGCTGCCCATCCAGGTCCGTGTCTTGCTCCTGACCCAGTTCCTCTTTCTCGAACTGCTCGAGAACTCCCTTTTTGATCAATGCGGAGACCGCTCCCGAGGTCCGCTGGGCCTTTGTCACCTCTTTTTTCCTTATGGCGGGTGCCAGTTCCAGGTGGCTGGTCCCGGTCAGATCGAGAATTTGTTCCACCACTTCCCGCTGCTTTGGGGCACGCGACAGCTGATCGAGCAACTCATGAAGAGCCTGTTCGGTCCTGAAAGGCTCCGCGAACCGAAGATAGGAGATGGATTTTGGGGAAACAGTATGGCGGATAAACTCATTGATCTCCACCGCTCCCATCTCCACCAGTTGCTTCAGGATGGCCATGGGATTTTTTGATATGCCCGACAGCTGCAGTTCACCCACGCTAAGCTCTCCCTGGTCCTTTACCACCTCCAGAAGAAGTCTTTCATAAGAGTTCAG
>SPBY01000360.1 GCA_004525825.1 Bacteroidia bacterium | reverse complement strand
GAAACAGGTAGTTCCTTAAGTTTCAAATCATCTGCAAATAAAGTTCAATAAGTTGTATAAAAAGTGTAAGTCCCTGTCAAAATATTGCTATGCACCGGGGCTTGTATCACCTTAATTTTAGGCTTATTAACTTAAATCTTTCATTATGAAAAAGGTAGTTATTATTTTGGGATTACTCCTGTTCTTTTCAGGATTTGCCGTTGCACAGACTGGAACGGAAGCCTATTTTGACCAAAGTTATCTCGATCTTGAATTGTATTGCGGTGATGTGTATTACGATCATTTGCTTGGCATGGTTGAAATTCACTTCATGATGCACTTTAAAGATGGAGAAATGACTTGGTTTAAGGTGCAGGGCGTCAAGGCATCCCTGGTTAGTGTAAATGGCGAGACTTTTACTATCAAAGAGGTGGATAAAGTAAATGGGCCTTTCCCATGGAATTCAGTTTTTGGTTTTCCAACCCACACCTTTCATTATAATATAGTCGGCGAAACGGGAAATCGTTTTATCGGGTCCGGGACTTTTGACTGGGAAACCGGCTTAAATATTTATAATAGAGCTATGTGTCCTGGTTCTATGTAATAGGACCTCTTCCAACCAAGCAAATTCCAAAAGTTGTTGCTTGCTCAGTTTAGTCTTGCAGAAACTACTCTGCTATTAAACGGTCATGCTGAGTTTAGGGTCCAAAGTTTAGCTTTACAAACCGGGTTTCAAAATGCTCAATCAGCAAGGGGGCAGTGAGTAAGGAGAGCTGCTCTTCCAGCACACTTACCTCCTCGACGGAGCTGGCTCCGGTTTCCTCCTGCAGTCTCCGGATATCCAGGATGGCGTGATCCCCTTCCACCTCACGCAGGTGAAGGATAATGCCCTTTCCATCCAGGGAGGGAGTGGTATTCACCAGCAGGAGGTTTGGAACGGCAATATCGATCAGGGAAAGTGAAACCAGTTCGGTCTTGCCGGCACCACTGGAGGGCATCATGATCCGGGATAAGAGGGGTACTCTTTCGCCCTTGCCAAAGCGGGTGGCAAACATATCTGAAGGATCGGAGGAGGAGGTAATGCTGTAGGACCACCTCAGCTCGCCCTGCTGACTGGCTTTGAAATTGGTCACCCAGTAGTTGTTGAGTACCCAGGAATAGATGTGATTGGTTTCAGGTTTAAGCCGGTAGTAGTACCTTCCTATGTTGATATCGCCGAATTGCACCAGGGGGATATCCTTGCTTGCAAACACTATTTGCGCCTCCTTACTTTGAACGGCTGCAAAATTCTGAATAGTGTTCCAGTCAGACGAGGTTCCAGCCAGCTGGTTTACCCCGGGGTATACGACTCCTCCCTGGGCCTCAAAGGCAAGCTTTCCCCCGTCCAGTTTAAAGGGAAAGGCCACATAGACTCCCTCCGGCGTAAATACCGGGAGCTTAACCATGCTGTAAAGCAATTCAATCTTTTTCTGCTTATGGTACAGGCGTATCTCTATTTGCACCCCCCGGGGGTCGGCACATACCGGCATATCAGCGTGCAGGAAGATGCTCTGGTAAATGCTTCCGTTTTCCTGCTTGATAAGCCGGATATTGCTCAATACGGTCCTTCTCAGGTTCAGGGGCTTGTAAATGGTATCTCTGTTGCTTTCGGTCAACCTTTCCAGCTCGTGACGATTGGCAAGTTCCTCGTAAATAATATGGCCCAGGCTAAGACTGTCATGCTTGTCCACCAGGTCTTTGCCCAACTCTTTGTCGAAAATGCGGGTAATCACCCCCTTTTCGGGATCGACCGCGACCGAATAAAAATCATTTTCAAATCCGGGTCCTGGAGGAGGTGCCACCTGGCTCTTGGAACCCACATTAATCTGCAGGGTAAGGTATCCCATGGGAGGGACATCTTCTATCCATAGTCCGTAGTAAGCTCCTTCCGTTCTGCGGTCATAAACCTGCCAGCTTATCTCGTTGCCTTCGGGCCCGGTGATATTGAAGACCTCATTTTCGGGAATTATCCCATACTCGATAAATACATGCACCATGCCCGAGCGCTTCCAGTTCAGGGTGTTGATGACAGCGATGGTGGGCCGGCTGGATTTATTCAGTGCCGGTTCCAGGAAGGCCAGGGCCTTTTCCTGCAGTAGGCTCGATTTCTTGGCTCCTTCCCAGGCATAGGCAGATTTCATTCCCCACTGGTTTATGCTGTTCTGTGCCAGGGGGTCCCGTACGCTCTCAGCGGCACCATGGGTATGTTCATCATAGAAGAGCAGGTTGTCGTACACTTCCTCGATTTCACGTTGTATATCGTCAGGATACTCTTTACCCAGGAGCCTGACCATGCTCAATACGGCCTCGCTGCTGGCCACCTCCACGTGGGTGTTCCTGACCACCTTGGTTTCATTGGCCGCAGAGCCTACCCCATCGGTCCACCAGTCGGGCCAGGCCACCTGCTGTGCAGGAATATCATCGGCATGATGCTCATCCAGATACATCATGAAGTCTTTGGCCAGGGCACTCCTCAGTTTGGGCCATTCGTACTGCTCGTTCCACTGCCTAATGATCTCGCACACTTCCACCGAAGGAGGAGAATTGTCTGTGACGTATCCTGAAAACTGCAGGGAGATCTTGTCATAGGGGTAGCCCTTCTCTTCCAGTCCGCTCAGGTACCTGGAAAGATTGGCCCTGAAAACCTCCTGCTGTCCACCCAGCAGACTCAGGGCATTTCCATGCATGTAATGCTCGCTCCGGTAGGCCAGCAAGCGGTTGCCCGCGGGAGATTGCCACCAGAATGCCGTGGGCTTGTTAAAGGGTTTGCGTGCCCTGTGGGCATGAATGCCCATGGTAAGGTAGCGGACATCCGTATGGTGAAAATAATCCACCAGGCTCCAGGCAATCCCGTTCACATCGTTCTGCATGGCTGTGCTTACATCGATGCCATTGTTCTTCAGTATCCTAAGGGTTTTTGTCTGGGCAGCCAGGGCCGGCTCATCAATGATCTCGGAGAAATTCAGGAACATACCGGTGGCTTCAATGCGGCCTTCCTTAATCTGTTTCAGCAAACGCTCCACCTGTTCCTTGGGCCGGCTTCTCAGGTATTCCCGCACCGACCAGGATGTCTCGCACGTCCATCTGAATTGGGAAGCTTCCGGGTAGTGGTCGGTCTGATCGCAAAAATCCAGGGCATGATCGATGTAGCGCAGATGTTCGGCCAGAATTTCTGTTTGAGGGCGGGTATAGCCTATATCGGAGTGGGTATGCTGAACCAGGAACACTTCCCACTCTTTCACGGGCGACATTGTAAAAGTCTTCTCCTGTGTATCGCGTCCCTCTATGCGGATCAATGCTTTGATTTCGGTAGGCTTATCCACTTTGGGAAGAAATATTTCCACAGGATTATATCCAGCTGTCAGCCAGGTATCGGTGCTATGACCATCAATATGAATAGTACAACGCGCATCGTCTCCCAGGTGAATGATATCCACACTGAGAGAATGCAGCAACTGATCCTGGTCCTTCACCACCACCCTGTTCTGATAGATATTAATTTGCTCCTCAATCCCCGTTTTATAGGTCATGAACCAGGAGTCATCAGACACGGCTTCAGCGTCTATTTCCAGGATGGCTGCTTTGCCCGGTTCAATGGCACTGGTGGGCAGGGTAAGGATGGCAAAGCCCATCTCATCCCCGAATCGATCCAGCATAGTAACCTTAAAGCTAAGTTCAGCCCCCTGTTTACCCTCTATGCTCCTGGTTCCGATTTCACTCTTTAATGGACTGGAAAAGCGAAACCACTCCTTGCCGTTTACTCTCAGGATAAAAGGAACCGGTTCAGGATCCGTATCCATACTATACACCCAGACGAAGGTGACCATTTCCTCCCGGTAGGACGCCGGAACCACTTCCGTTAGCCAGCGAATGGGCTCAAATTCGGCCCGTCCCCTCATGATCAGGGCAGAGCTCACATCGGGAAGGGGGGAATGATATGTAAAACGTGTCCCGCTAACTTCTTCGGCGTAACCCTTGAAGTACTTCGAAACATCGCTTTGTGCAGACACAAATCCCGGGGTCAATAGCATGACCATGAGCAAACTTAGCCTCATAACAGTTTTTCTTTGCAAGATACATTTAATCTGAATCCGCAAATAGTTTCAATGAAATCCCTAATGAGGAATTCGGCCAGACAGTATTAAATCCGATAAATGGCCGGTCAATCTATTCCTTGTCGTAGACCAGGCTTACCGAACGATCTCCCCTTGCAGAGGATGAATCCGATTTAATTGCAAGCACCTTGCCATCCTCACCCAGGGATAAGACCTCGGTGCGTATCGTCTCCATGGTCTCACCGTCGCGGCTGAACTCAATGGTCGATTT
>SPBY01000080.1 GCA_004525825.1 Bacteroidia bacterium | reverse complement strand
GGGGAAAGATACAGGGAAACGAGCTGGAAGCCGCCCTCTCCAATGCGCCCATGGGAGCCACCCTGAAAAGTGATTTCCCCGAGGTGGAAGAGTTTACCAGGCTGTTTACTTTTGACGGGGATCCTGTAGTTAGGTATGATGAAAAGGTCTTTATCGAGGAACATTTCTACTATGCTGATTCAACATTCTTCAATGTCTTTACGGCCCCGGTGGTGTTCGGTGATCCCAAAGGCATGCTCAACCGGCCCAATACCGTGGTGCTTACAGAGGAGATTGCCAGAAAATACTTTGGAAACGAGAATCCTGTGGGAAGGTTGCTTAAGGTGGGACAACAGGAGGAGAATTTCGAAGTGACCGGCGTGGTGAAAGGCTTCCCCGAAAATTCTCACTTCAAGTTCAATATACTGGGATCGATGAATTCCATTTACCTAGCAGATTTAACACGGTGGCTGGGAAACAATAACTATACGTATATCCGTCTCCGGCCCGGATTTGAACCAGATGAGCTGGAAGCCAAATTCCCCGACCTCATTGCCCAGCACTTGGGAACCGAATTGGAAGAGCTACTAGGTTTGACTATGGAGGAGTTTTTCTCTTCGGGGAACACCTATGGATATTATCTGCAGGCCCTTAAGGAGATTCACCTGAATTCGGATTTGCAGTTCGAAATCGAGCCTGGAGGTAGCCGCTCCTCGGTGATCATCTTTTCGATCATCGCTGTATTTCTCATCCTGATAGCTTCCATCAATTTTATGAACCTCTCCACCGCTAGCGGTGCCAAGAGGGCCACGGAGGTGGGGATACGGAAAGCAGCAGGTGCCGAAAAAAACATGCTTAAATGGCAATTCCTTTCCGAATCATTTCTGACCACCCTGATGGCACTGCTCCTGGCCGTGGTGCTGGTTGAACTCTTTCTTCCCTCTTTCAACAACCTGGCTGGAAAGGACCTGCAGATGCTCTCTCTTGGACCATTGCGTATCACTCTGGGTCTCTTGCTTATTGGTGTGTTTGTGGGTTTTGCCTCGGGATCTTATCCCGCCTTTTTTCTCTCTTCCTTCAAGCCGGTGGATGTGTTGAAGAGCGGAGCCATGAGGGGAGCCAGGGGATCACTCCTTCGCAGGGTCCTGGTCACCTTTCAGTTTGTGGTCACCATTGTGCTATTTATCTGTACCATGGTGGTAAACAGGCAAATGAACTTCATACAATCCAAGGACCTGGGATTTAACAAGGAGAACCTGGTGGTGATTGACCGTATCTATGTGCTGGAAGAACAGATAGGTGCTTTTCGCCAGGAATTGCTGAAGAACCCATCCATTGAGCAAGTGAGTGTAAGCTCTGCGGTCCCGGGCGGTCTGATAGGAGACAACGCCTTTCTTCTGGAAGGTGCGTCGTCCAATGAGACCCACGCCATCAATAACATTTGGGCCGACTGGTACTTTCAGGATACCTATGAGCTGGAGATGGTAGAAGGAAGGTGGTTCGATACGAAAAATTTAACGGATTCCTCTGCACTGATTATCAGCGAAGCAACTGCTAAAGCCATGAGTTTAGAGGACCCCCTGAATCAGCGTTTGTATACCCAGTTTGGTGAAGATACCGACCGGCCACATCACGTCATTGGCGTGGTTAAGGACTTTCATTTTCAGTCACTTCACCAGGAGATCCGGCCTTTGATCATACAGTTCAACAATGAGCATTTTTACCAGATGTCGGTCCGTATCAGTAGAAACAATACCAGCCAGACTCTGGATTACATTGAAAAGACCTGGACCTCTTTCAGGGAGCAACAACCCATTCACATGACTTTTTTGGAAGAGGATCTGGCAGTACTTTATAGCAATGAAAATAAAACAGCCTCATTATTCAACGTTTTCTCGGTGCTGGCCATATTTATTGCTGCATTGGGCTTGTTGGGGCTTGCTTCCTTCAGCGCGGCACAGCGAACCAAGGAGGTGGGGATCCGAAAAGCCATGGGAGCCTCCATTTCCAGTGTGCTGGTAGTACTCTCCCGGGAATTCATCTGGCTCATCCTGGCAGCCACCCTGGCGGCCTGGCCCCTGGGCTACTTCTTTATGAAGGACTGGCTGCAGGACTATCCTTCCCGCGTCGCCCTTGAACCTCGAATTTTCCTGGTCAGTACCCTGCTTGCCTTTTTGATTGCTGCGGTCACTGTGTTACTGCGGGTTTACCAGGCTGCTTCCATGAATCCCGTTAAATCGCTACGATATGAATGATATTCTCTCTATGAATCCACAATATCAGCTGCTGGCGGATGAACTGAATAAAATTCCTAACGGTTTTCCCAGGACCGAAAGCGGGGTGGAGTTGAAGTTGCTGGCCAAGCTGTTCAATGAAGAAGATGCTGCCATGGCTTCCACTCTCTCCATGGAGCCCAGGTCGCTGAAAGAGATTGCGGAACAAAACTTTCTCAGCGAACCGGAAGCCAAGCAGAGGCTGATCGGGATGGTGAAACGGGGACTCATCGACATTAAGCGTGAAGAAGGTCTTGGATTTACCTTCCAGCTGATCCCTTTCGTGGTAGGGTTTTATGAGCGGCAGAATGCCAAAATTGACAAAGAATTTGCGGAGCTTTTCGAGCAATACTATCTCGAAAGCTTCCACAGGACCATGCTGTCAGAGCCTTCTGTCCACCGGATCATTCCATTGGAGAAGGCCATTCCGGTGGACATCGATGTGATGCCCTATGAAAAGGCCTCCACCTACCTGGACCAGGCTCAGTCGTGGGGAGTACTGGATTGCATTTGCCGGGTACAGAAAAAGCTGATTGGGCAGGGTTGTGACCATAGTATAAGAAACTGCCTGGTTTTTTCTCCCAAACCCAGTGCCTTTGTCAGATCAGAGGAGATAGAAACCCTGACCCGGGAACAGGCACTGAAAGTCCTGGCGGACGCGGACCGGGAGGGGCTGGTGCATTCCGTCAACAACGCCCAGACCGAGGTCTATTATGTGTGCAACTGCTGCACCTGCTCCTGCGGAGTACTCAGGGGGATGGTGGAATATGGCAGCGAAAACTCCATTGCCCGCTCGGATTTCTATGCCAGGGTAGAGGAGGACCTGTGTACCGGTTGCGAATCCTGTATCGAAAGGTGCCAGTTTAATGCCATCTTCATGGTGGATGGCCTTTGCCAGGTGGATCGGGTAAAATGCTACGGTTGTGGCCTGTGCATTTCTTCCTGTGAAAGCGAGGCATTATCCCTGATCCTGAAGAGCCCGGAAGAGCGAGCAGAGCCACCTGCTGACGATGCTGCCTGGAGGGTGATTCGTGCAAAGCAAAGAATCGATTAAATGGAACATTCTTATACGTGAAAATCATGTTTCTGGTGTCTTTCTTACAAATTCTCATGGTTCCGAGATCTTTAGAAAACAAGTTTTATGTTTAGAAATTACCTCCTGGTTACCTTTCGGAACCTTTACAAGAACAAAGTATATGCCCTAATCAATATCCTGGGGCTTGGCCTGGCCCTGGCCATATGCATTGTGGCCTACTTTAATCACATGTTCGGCTACGATTTTGACCGTTACCACGAACATTTTGAGGAAATCTACCGGGTTACCTCCAACCGGCAGATGAGCGACCGGGATCAGGAGTTTGGAATTGTGCCGGCCCCCCTGGGTCCTGAAGTGTTGAAAGATATTCCGGCTGTGAAAAATGCAGCCAGGATTTTTCTCTCCTATTCTCCGGTCAAGGTGGGTATCAATGTTTTCAACCGGCAGGTGACCTACGCGGATCCTGATTTCCTGGAGATGTTCACCCTTCCCATGGTGGCAGGTAACAAGAAAGGTATCCTTGATCTTAATAATGTTTTAATTTCTGAAGAAATGGCCACGGCCCTTTATGGGGATGAGGAGGCCGTCGGAAAACCTATCATAGTCTATAACGATGACAACCAGGAGTTTATCTATACTGTGGCCGGGGTGTTTGAGGACATTCCTCAAAATTCCAGTTTTCGAATAGATATTCTCACCCATATTCAGAACTTCCTTACCATGTGGCAGGCCGAGGACACCAACTGGAACCTCTTTGCCAGATCCCTGTTTCTCCAGGTTTCAGATCCGGCTTCCCTGCCCCAGATACAGGCAGGTTTGGACAAGTACGTACCCGCCCAGAACAAAGCAAATGAGAGTTTTACCATCACCGGCTTCAACCTGATCCCTTTGAAGGAGGTGAACAAGCGTTCCAGGGAGACCTGGAACAACAGCCTGTATCCCGGATTACACCCGGCGGCAGTACTTGCCCCTCTGATGATGGCGCTGACCATGTTGTTGATTGCCGCATTTAACTTTGCCAATACAGCCATCGCATCCGCGGGAAAGAGGCTGATGGAGATCGGGATCCGGAAGGTGGTGGGGGGTGAAAAAAGGCAGCTGATGCTTCAGTTCCTCATTGAGAATTACATCATCTGCTTCCTGGCCCTGCTGGTGGGAATTGCCGGGGCCACCATTCTGGTCCCCGCTTACGGGAGCATGTGGGAATACATGACGCTGACGCTATCCTTTTCCCAGTATCCCAGTTTCTGGTTCTTCCTGGTGGGACTTTTGCTTTTCACAGGGTTTGTGGCCGGTATCTACCCGGCTCTCTATATCTCTTCGTTCAGACCACTTAAAATACTGCAGTCAAGAACCCGGCTGGGGAAGGGGGGACCACTGGCCAAAATATTATTAGGCTTCCAGTTTACCATCTCGGTACTCTCCATTGTTTCCGGAGTCATCTTCTCCATGAATGCAGTGTTCCAGGAGACAACGGACCTGGGATTTGCCCGAAAGGAATTGATTGTGGTCCCGCTCCTGTCGGAAAATTTCAAACCCTACTACGAAACCATCACCAAGCATCCCAAAATCATCCAGGCAGCTGGAACCCAGGAACACATTGGCTTTGGCTGGTACACGACCAAACTGGAAGATGCGGACCAGGAAATGGAAGTGCAGTCCCTGGACGTGGGACCCAGGTACCTTCAGACCATGGGTCTTAGCCTGGTGGAAGGAAGGCTTTTTGATCCCGTTCGGGAAGATGCTGACCGGAACACTTCCATCATAGTAAACCAGAAGATGGTGGAAGCATTTGGCTGGGAGAATCCCATTGATAAACAAATCAGGATCAACGACACCATTTCGCTCAGGATCATCGGGGTGGTTAAGGATTTCTACATCAATGGGATGTGGGTCAAGATTGAACCGGTTCTAATTAGACTTCCCAGGACTGACGAGTATCGCAGCATGGTTGTCAGGGCCAAAGAAGAAGACCTGCCGGAAGTGCTGGATTACCTCAGGGAAACCTGGACCACACTGGTTCCCAACTACCCTTTTGAGGGAATGTACCAGGAGGATACACTTGAAGAGGAGAAGGGCATCAACAGAAGCATCAAGCAGCTTTACATCTTCCTGGCCATTGTGGCTACCCTTCTATCGATGATAGGTTTATATACCCTCATTTCGCTCAGCATACTTAACCGTACCAAGGAAATCGGTATCCGCAAGGTAATGGGTTCTCCGCTAGCGCGGATCTGGCTGGTGCTTAGCAAAGGTTTCATTATCAACCTATTCATTTCCAGTGTGCTTGGTTGTGTGGGAGGATACTACCTGTCATTGATGATGCTCAAGAGCATTTGGGAGAACTTTCTCGAATTCAATCCCGGTATCTACATCTACTCAGTGCTGATTATTTTGGTGATTACTGCAGCTACCATCACAGGAAAGGTCTACCAGGCTGCCATGCAAAATCCGGTCTCCTGCCTGCGTTACGAGTAGCTAATGGCGCGTTGTGCGAATTTTCCTGACAATATTTGTATCTTCCAGACTAGATTTTGCGTCATACGGGTGAACCGCTAAAGTGATCCCGTAACGTGACTATATAAGAGTAAAATGCAATGTACCCTAACTATTACTATAATTTATGATAAGAAACTTCATTCTTGTTGCACTCCGAAATCTTTGGCGAAACAGGGGCTATGCCTCCATCAATATATTCGGACTGGCCATCGGACTGGCCACCAGTATCTTTATTTTTCTCTATGTAATTAACGAACTCTCCTACGACCGCTTCCATGAAAAGTCGGACAGGATTTATATGGCATGGATCTCGGGAATGATGCCTACGGGAGAAGTGCATGACGCTGTTACGGCTGGACCCATGGCCGCTGCAATGATTGCTGATTATCCTGAGGTTCAGCAGGTGGTCAGGCTCAGGAAGTATGGAGGCTTCCTGGTAAGATAAGGGGACAGGGTATTCAATGAAACGGACCAGGATTTCCTGTTTACCGATTCCACCTTCTTTGATGTTTTCAGCTTCAAATTGCTGAAGGGAGATCCAAAGACCTGTTTGAAAGAGCCCAGGAGCATTGTACTCACAGAAGAGTATGCAAAGAAATACTTCGGCGAGGAGGATCCCATAGGTCAAAGCCTTAAAATTGAGCAGGATACCAATGTGTCGGTGGTCACCGGGGTCATGCAGAATTTCCCCGAAAACTCCCATTTTCATGCAAAAATGCTGGGATCCATCAACACCCTTCCCCAAAATGAGGACAACCTGAGCTGGGTCAACCAGAACTTTTATACCTATGTGGTCCTTGCAGAAGGTACCGATGTAGAAGCTTTTGAAGCAGGCCTTTATGAGATGGTGGTGAAATATGTCGGGCCCATAGTCCAACAGGCCATGGGGATCGACCTGGATCAGTTTGAAGCCGCAGGCAATTCCTATGGTTACCGTTTGATACCTCTGACAGATTTACACCTTCGTTCCAATCTGCGCTTTAATATTGAGCCTCCCGGGAACCCGCTTTATGTCTACTTGTTCCTGGTGGCAGCCATTCTGATCCTTGTGATCGCAGGAATCAATTTTATGAACCTGGCTACTGCACAATCTTCCAGTCGCTCACAGGAAGTGGGCTTGCGAAAAGTGGTAGGTTCCAGCAAGCCCCAACTTATCGCCCAGTTCCTTACAGAATCGGTAATACTAAGTCTGCTTGCCCTGGTGGTGGCCATAATTCTTGTGAATATTCTTATGCCGGGGTACAATAACCTGATCCAGAAAAATCTGAATTTCAATGTTTTTGACCGATCCTGGATCTTGCCCCTGCTGGTGGTTTTTGCCATATTTATTGGAATATTTTCGGGAGGGTATCCGGCATTTGTACTTGCTTCATTCAGGCCCACGGCCGTACTCTCTTCCAGCAAGAGCTCAGGAAGGGCTGGCAAAGGCACATTGAGGAAAATCCTGATTGTTATGCAGTTTACAACCACAGTTGTAATTCTACTTGGGACTGTGGTGGTCAAACGACAATTAACTTTTATGCAAAAGAAAGATCCGGGCTTCGAAAGAGAGGATGTATTGGTGGTCCACCGCTCGGATGCGCTGGGAGAATCCATTGATGCTTTCAAACAGGAGATCAGCCAACATTCCAACGTCATGGTGGCTGCCAATTCGACCCACATCCCATCGGGAGGATTCATGGGAAACGCCCACTGGCTGGAAGGCCGTGGCACGGATGATATATATACGCTGGCCATGTATCGGACCTCCTACGACTTTGATGAGGCTCTTGACCTGGAATTGGTCCAGGGCCGGTTTTTCAGCCGCGACATGCCAACCGATTCATTCGGGGTAGTGGTCAATGAAGCCACTCTCAAAGTCCTGGGTATCGATGATCCGCTGAATACAAGGTTTTTCCAACCAAGCTACAGGGGTGACCCGGATGAATTCATGCCCATTATCGGGGTGGTGAAGGATTTCCATTTTGAATCGATGGCGAATGAGATTAAACCCATGGCCATCCATTTTATGGAAGGCAACCAGCCAGGGCAACTGATCGTTAAGCTGGGCGATGGTCAGCGGAAAGAAACCATCAGTTTCATACAGGATAAATGGGAAGCCTTAACTTCTGAGTACCCCTTTGAATATACCTGGCTGGATGAAGAATTCAGCGCCATGTTTGAAGATGAAAGAAATACAGGACAATTGCTGGGGATCTTTTCCTTCCTTTCTATTGTGATCACCTGCCTGGGATTGCTGGGATTGATCTCCTACGCCACTTCACAGCGGAGAAAAGAAATTGGGATCAGGAAGATTATGGGTGCATCCATAAAGGTGGTGATGACACTTTTTTCCAAAGAGACCTCAATCTTACTCGGGATCTCTGCACTCTTGTCCCTTCCTGCCTATTTCGGTGTGAAAGCCTGGTTGCAGAAATTTGCCTATCACATCGATTTCCAGTGGGGATTCTACTTCCTGGTACTGGCAATGGTGTCCCTGTTTGTACTCCTGGTGGCCTTATTAACAGTGAGTTTCCATACCTACAGGGTAGCCTCGGCCAACCCGGTGGATTCGCTGAGGTACGAATAGTTAGTTGATCACAGATACCCAGAGGGGAATAAATACAGCCACAAAAACCGCGATCCCGACCTGCGTGTAATAAGGGGTGACATATCTTTTTTCCACCTTTCTGTAGCATTTTCAGACTTTCTGCGTCTATAAAGAAATCAAACTCTATGCTTAGAAACTATTTTCTGGTGGCCCTGCGAAATCTGTGGAGACAAAAGGGCTATACCATCATCAATATTTTTGGACTGACCATCGGGATTGCCAGCAGCATATTGATCCTGCTTTACGTGATCAATGAACTGTCCTACGACAAGTTTCATGAGAAATCGGACCAGATTTACCGGGTCTGGATCTCGGGGAGCATGGAGGCCACTGAGATGCGTCATGCCGTAAGCTCTCCTCCCATGGCAGAAGCCTTGATGAACGATTATCCTGAGGTGGAGCAATCGTGCAGGCTCAGAAAGGCAGGAGGATGGCTGGTGAGACAAGGGGACAGGGTATTCAATGAAACAGACCGTGAGTTTCTCTTTGCCGATTCAACCTTCTTTGATGTGTTCAGTTTTAAGCTCTTGAAGGGAGGCCCCGGGACCTGTCTCGCGGAGCCCCGCAGCGTGGTGCTGACCGAGGAGTATGCGAGGAAATACTTCGGAGAGGAAGATCCCATGGGACAGACTCTGAAGATGGAACAGGATACCAACCTCTATGTGATCACCGGGGTGATGCAGGATTTTCCCCAGAACTCCCATTTTCACTGCAAAATGCTGGGTTCACTCAGCACTATTGGAGATAGCAGAAGTACCATGTGGCTGAGCCATAATTACTATACCTATGTTGTCCTGAAGGAGGGAACAGATCCCGTTGAGTTTGAATCCCGTTTGCGGGATATGTTGATTAAATACGTGGGCCCCATGCTGGAGCAAGTTCTGGGGCTGGATATACAGCAGTTTGAAGAGGCAGGGAATTCCTATGGATACAAGCTGGAGAGGCTGGATGATATACACCTGCACTCCCATAAGCAGTATGAGCATGAACCCAACGGGAACCCACTCTATGTGTATGTCTTCCTGGTGGCAGCCATTCTGATCCTGGTCATTGCCGGCGTTAACTTTATGAACCTGGCCACTGCCCGTTCCACCACCCGGGCCAGGGAAGTCGGCCTAAGAAAGGTGGTGGGCAGCAAACGGCCTCAGCTGGTGGCCCAGTTCCTCACCGAATCGGTGCTCCTGAGTCTCATTGCCCTGGT
>SPBY01000648.1 GCA_004525825.1 Bacteroidia bacterium | reverse complement strand
CTCTATGGTCATTTCATCCGTACCGACTGGGAGATTGAAGAAGCCATGCTTCAACTGCATGTGCTGAATATGACCCATCTGTGCAAACTGATTCTTCAGAAGATGATCCAACGTGGTTCGGGACGGATCATGAATGTGGCCTCCCTGGCCGCTTTCCAGCCCAGCCCTACCATGTCGCTTTATTATGCCTCCAAAGGATATATGTTATCCTTTTCAGAAGCTGTGGCCAACGAATTGAAGGGAACCGGTGTGAGCCTTACCGTCCTGCTCCCCGGCTTGTTCAATACCAATTTCGCCCGCACCGTTGCCAGGAATTCCAGATCAGCAGAAAGGAAGGAAAAGGTAGCCAATACCACCGTTGAACAGGTGGCGCTTAAGGCCCTCAAAGGGATGATGAAGGGAAAAATCAGGGTTATTCCCGGGTTTTCCAGCAAGTTGATGGCCCTGTTGCCCCGATTCCTGCCAAGGAATTTTGTTTTGTCTGCTCTCCGCAGACTCCAGGAGCGTCTGAGAAATTAGCTGTGTTTGAGCGGTAGTTGACTGGCGACTGTTTTTACCTTATTTTTGGTTTTTCACCAAAAGCTGATTCCTATGAAACGCTCCCTCATTGCAGGTATCGTATTACTCCTTGGCATGGCCCTTCAGGCACAGGACATGGGTACCAAAGACATCCTGTCACTATCGTTCCGTTATGGTCTGCCAGGAGAGTATAAGGAAGTCTATACCGGGGAAGCAACGGAAATAGGGATGCTGAATTCACTTACTGCCGGTTTCAAACTGGCACCCAGGACCATGTTTGCCATCAATGTGAACCATTTCTATTTCAATGTAAAGGATGGTGTGGATATGCCGCAGGGAATTGCCAGTCCTATTATCCTCAACGGAATTATTCTGCGGACCGGGATTGTACAGCAGGTGGGCGATGCAGGAAAACTTCAGTTATTGATTGCCCCCAGGCTGATGTCCGATTTTAAGAACATGGACGGGAACAGCTTCCAGTTGGGAGCTGTGGTCTCTTATGAAAAAGCCAGTTCCAGGGACTTTTCCTGGGGAGTGGGAGGGATGTATAACCAGGAATTGTACGGACCTTATTTCGTCCCCCTTTTCCTGATTAACTGGCAGGTCTCCGAAAGGTGGTTCATTGAGGGCATGCTGCCGGTAACTGCCAAAGTGCATTTCCGGGCTACCGAAGGGCTGGATGTGGGATTCAACCACTTTGGGCTGACTACTTCTTACGCCCTGGGTCATGAGGATTATGCAGGCGATTACATAGAGAGGTTCAGCGTCGATCTTTCCCTTTTTGCCAGGCAGCGTCTGTTTGGCAACTTTTACGTCGAGGGCATGGTAGGACGAACATTTGGAAGGGGCTATAAGCAGTATGCCGGCGATCAGAAAATCGATTTTGGTATCCCGCTTATAAACTTTGGCGACGATCGAGTGGCCAAGAACGTAACCTTCAAGGATGGAATGATCTTCACCCTGAAACTGATCTTCAATATGAATGTGCCTGAGTGATCATGAAGGCTTTGCCTTTGATATGCATTGTTTCCCTGCTCGTTTTTTGCCAGGGAGCATACTCACAGCTTGAAGAGGAAAGGCCATTCCGGCCATTCAAAAATGTCGTATATCTAAGCATAGGTCCTTTTTACCCCCACGCAGCTCTGGAATATGAGAGGTCGCTATTTTCAGGAAAAAAGCACCTGGCTTCCTTTTCTATGGGATTGAGCCTGGGGGGCTGAAATTATCTTCCTCCGGGGGACCTTTTACACTTTTGAAAGGGATTGCACTGATAGGAAGGGAGAAACACCACCTTGAACTTACAGCAGGGGCGATGCTGTTCTTTGACATGGAAGGTTTTGATTACGAAGTGGGAAACAGGATGGGCTCTGGAATCTCCGGGCCGGTAATCTGGACGGATTACCTTGGGCTTTTTCCAAACTTCACATTTGGCTACCGCTACCAGAAGCCTGGGGGGAAGCTGATGTTAAGGGCAGGGACAGGTATTCCCTTTGAATATTTATATATAGGGTGTGGAATTGCATTCTAAGCCCTGTTCCTATGCGGATTTTTTGTATTTTCAGTACTCCGTAAAAACCTTAGCATGAAATTCACCCATAGGAAAATACTCAGGATCCTGACCCTCCTGCTGGCCCTTTCCCTATCCCTTGTCTCCATCGCTGGGGCCTTTTTTCCAAACACCTATGAACGGGACAACGTATCCCTGGCTGCCCAGGGGGCGGGGCAGGACCTGGTGGATCTATTCGTGGCTGTACCCCTCCTGCTGGTAACATTTTTCCTTGCCTCCAGGGGAAACAGGAAAGCGGCTCTTCTCTACGCAGGTACACTGGCTTACATAATGTATAGCTTTGTGATCTATTG
>SPBY01000635.1 GCA_004525825.1 Bacteroidia bacterium | reverse complement strand
GGGAACGACCATAATAATATTATCCCGGGTTTCTAGCTTTGATGTTCTAAGGCCAACTTCAATCACTTTACCAATTAGGTTATCCTTGATTTCCACAATATCTCCCACCTTTAAACTACCCTCAAACAAAATGGCTATCCCCGACATAATATCCTGGAATATCTGCTGCAATCCCAAACCCAATCCCACCAGAAGAGCAGCAGATCCGGCCAGAAGTAGAGTTAATTGGATTCCCACTATTTCAAAGGAGACAAGGATAACCACTATGTATACTACATATTTCAGGATTTGCAGAATCGCGTGACTCCGACCTGAATCAAACTCCTTCTTTTTTACCCGGGCCCGAAACACCCTCTTTAACACCCGCATGAACAACATGGTGAAAATGAGAATTATTAGGATAATCAGGATTTCATATACGGTCACATCAAATTCTTTTGTCTCGATGATGTCAAACTCCATGAATTCGCGGAAGGTCATATCAATTCAGTTTTTTTTGCCTTGACGACAGGTTAAACTTAAGACATAATATACAGGAAAAGTAGCAGAAAAAAGCAGGATCCAATTCAAAATGTTGTCAGCCAGGAATAAGCTCGCATATCAAGATCACCCCGAGTATACAGCTTATTGGGTGTGGACTGGCATATTTGATTAATGCGAAACATTCCCTGCAAGTACTTTCTCCCCGGCCTCTATCTTAACAGACAAACGGTTTTCCGGAGGGGGCATCGGACAGGCGGCAAATTCTGTGATTGCACAAGGGGGATTGTAAGCTTTGTTGAAATCCAGGAGTATTCTCCCGCCGGAGTCCGGCGATGCATACATGAACCTTCCACCCCCATAGCTTTCTATCCCTGAAGTTTCGTCAGAGATAATAATGAAATATTCATCGCCCGAGGTAAATGGAAGCAGTGTCATTTTCTTTCCCCTGATTTTGAAGTGAAGTTCTCCCGGACATTCGTAGTCCTGTGTATAGTCCTGGAAAGGCGTAGCAACCCTAAGAGTTTTTGCTTCTTCAAAAGGAACAAGCTTTGCTTCCACCAGGTAATCCGGATCAATAGGAAATGAAGGGATATGATCCAGGGCCTCTATGGCAGGATTATTATAATCCCTGAGCCGAATAGCCAGGCTGTGATGCCGTTTCATGATGTACCAGGCAAAGTCCCCATGGGTGATGTAAGAAGGATTGCCTGAGCTGTCATAACTGAGGGTAAGTTCCTTTACTGCTTCATTTTCAAAAAACAGTTCAACATCATCGTTCACTTCCAGATGGATCCTTTCATCTTTCAAAGAAAGAGAGCCAATAAATGCGGGTGCTTTAGCAGGAAAAACTATGTCATTTGTAGAGTCGGATCTGAAGGTCTGGATCCCTTCGTTCAGCCAGTAGATGCCTGCCAGGTTCAACCAGCCGTTTTTATCTTTCAGGCCCTCAAGCCGGTCTTGTTGCCATTGTTCGACAGAGGCGATATAGGATGCCGGATCTTGTATTAGCTGTGAGGAATTATCACATTCCGTAAAAATCAGGGCACTGGCAAACAGGATCGGAAAGTATTTGATGCTTTTCATGCTTGTGTTTAATGTGCCGGCAAATTTAATCGATCTTGGATCAAATTGAAGCCTTCCTCTTTTAATCAGTTTTTTACGGAGATCCTCATCAGTGCCTCAATTTCCTCAATTTCTCTGGGTATACCCGGATTAAGAATTTCGCAGCCTGATTCAGTAATCAGCACAGTATTTTCCACTCTCACCCCAAGGTCTTCCCCCGGGAAAACGGCAAAAACGTCGCATGCGAATACCATACCGGGCTTGAGGATCCGTTCCGGATCCAGGTCACTGCCGCCTGCGTCATGGGTGGCAAGACCCACATAGTGGGTAATTCCACCTTCTTTAAAGAACCGGAGCCTGGTGAACGCGTCCGTGGATAGGTCGTACCCCTTTGTTTTAAGCAAAGCCCTCACTTGTTCGCCTACCTGGTATCCGGTCATCCCTGGTCTGTAATAGGCAAGACAGCCTTTGCTAAGTTCGAGGCATGCCTCATAGATTTCTCGTTGGCGTGGAGAGAACTTACCGTTGATGGGAAACGAAATACTGATATCCATGCAATAGCCTTTGACTTTCGGACCGGCATCGACGACCAGAAAATCCCCTTCGGCAAGAAGTCGGTTGTACCTGGAGTAATGTAAAAAAAGGTGATTCTCAGCGGAACTGATAATGGTTCTAAAAGCAAGTTCAGGGCTGCCCATGCGCTTGCAGGTATACTCAAAGAGGGAACTGAGCTCATATTCATATAGTCCGGGTTGACCGGCCTTCATAAGCTCGATCATGGCCTGAGTGCCTATACGCCCGGCTTCACGGATTGCCTCAATCTCAGCAGCTGTCTTAATCCTGCGCTGCTCCCATAGAATTTCAGAACAGTCTTTTACCTCAAGCTCCTTATAATGTTCCCTGAG
>SPBY01000690.1 GCA_004525825.1 Bacteroidia bacterium | reverse complement strand
CTTAATTTGAGTCAGGCCTTCAACCCCAATTCAATCCAACAAAAAAAGGAGTCAGATCTGAACGATCTAGCTACCTCTCCATTAATCGTAGGAACTACTGGATTACTCAATCGTTTACACGCTTTCGTTATCCGGGGATGGTGTACATGTAAAATTTCAGTTCGAAAAGCCCATTCAGGAACTGCTTTTAGGCAATCAGATCGGTACAGCCAGCACCTACGGTTTAAGTCAAATAAGATGAAGATCACCTTGAGTTGGAATCCAGTAACTCCTGGATCTCTGATTGGACTTATCCTCTCCAGGGTCGGATACGATTCACATTGGCGAGGGTATCCAACGCAATATTGACATCCTCAACGATCTGAAAATCATACATACCGACACAGATGAAATCTGCTCCATTATCAAATGCATATTTGAAGCCCTTTTCAGGTAAGATAGCACCGGCAGCCAGCGTTTTGAATGCAATCCAAGGTTCTTCCAGACCATTCATAAAATCAATGGCGACCTGAGGCTTTAAACAGAAATTGTTGTCTTTCCAACCGGCCTCAGGAACATCCTTTCTTTCAAGATCAACCTCCGCTGACCAGTAATCATCAGAATGAAGGGTTTTCACCCAGAAGTCGGGTTTGATACCTCGCTCCACACACGCTTGCACTGTCTCAATACGGTGTGCCCCAATACCTGCCGGTTTACCATAATTGCGAATCAACTCAAGGCCTTCAACGAGTTCATCAAAAAAAGTTGGGTCATTGTTGTATACCCTTGTATCAGACTGTCCTCCATGACTGTACAGGGCGTCTGATCCTCCCTCTAAGGATATTTCAATTCCTTCTATAAAGTTTTTTCCTGCACCACAATCTGAAATGAACTGCATCTTCCCACCTGTTTCCTGCTTATACTTGTTGAAAATGCGACACATGACCGGGTTGGAAATGATGGCATTTATCCCACATTCTTCTGCCAGCTGCAGTGTAAGCATCACCTTCTCATCAGTATGGTACATTTTCACCAGCTTATCTACATAGATCAGGTCACGTGCATGAGCCCAGCCCCCAATCAGGTTTCCTCCCATAACCAGCCGGCTCAGTTCGAAATCTCCGATTTTACCTAAGGGTACAGTTCCTTTCAAATCTTCAAGTGAGGTAAACTGAAAGCTCTTAAGTGTGGCACTTGAAACTGCATCCGGATGATCGGTCAGGAATTTCTTCTCCAGACTGTCCCATTTGCTTTTTCTGTATAATACATATGCAAATGCCCCAAGAAAAGGAACACTGATCATATCCCGAAGAATTTCACGGCGTCTGTTTGGGATTCCTTCTTCCGGTCCTGATGCTGGAACGGGTGCATTTGGTCTCTCTTCTTTCCAGCGTTTGATCCAGCGATCAGCCCCAAAGAAATAGGCCATTGGAAGGAACGCGAATACAATCAGCATAAATAATTCGATCAGGTTTTTATCCAACCACTGGTAATTGCCTTCGGCTACTACTCCAAGCGTATGGCCAAAGATTGGAGGGTATGCAAGAAAATAGAATAGAAGCATCACAGTTCCGCATATGGAGGACCAGCGTACGAACAATCCAATAAACAAGGATAATCCGATCAGAATCAGTCCCCAGACATTCAAGAAATCAACTACTTTCAATAAATTGGGAGACGAAGCCATCCATTGAAACAATCCTGCAAAAATCCAATTTGATCCAAGCAGATAATACTTGGCGGTCCACGCAGAGCTCAATAACTTTGCAATACCTTCATAAAGGAAATGCCAGCCAATCAGGATCCTAAGCACTGTAAGCAGATGAGGTACGTATTTTTTCATGGGAGAAAGTTTTTGTCGGTTAATATTCAGTATCCTGCCTCACTGGTCGCAACAATTGAAAGTTAATAAGAATTGTATTAGCCGACGGTATTGATTAGTAACATTTATCAAGCTGCCATCAAGAAAGCTTGTTCAAAGGCATAAAAATAAAAACCCGACCGGAAATCCGATCGGGTTGATTTTGGAGTGGGAACTGCTGGATTCGAACCAGTGACCCCCTGCTTGTAAGGCAGGTGCCATATACGATATTGAAAAATTCTTCAGAAAAATGAACGTTAAACCTTAAACGAGAAGCACTTTGTTAAAAATTTACTATATTGTACTACTAATTCTATAGG
>SPBY01000041.1 GCA_004525825.1 Bacteroidia bacterium | reverse complement strand
GATCAGTGACTGGTAAAGGGGCATTCTGCGACCAGGAGTACAAACTGGCCAGAAGCAAACCCATATATAAGACTATTTTTTTCATTCCGGCACCTAATTGCTCTCGTAATTACCCATTTTTATGTTCCATGCTACGGTAATAATTGGCACTCCGATCACTGAAAATGAGAAGCCCTTCAGGTAGTTAGCCTCCGGTTCAAAAAAGATCGACTGCGGATTGTTCCTTCCAAGCGCATTGTACACATTCAGGCTCCAGGTGCTGTGAAAATTCTTATCCGCCTTCAGGTTGCCTTCTATGGAAATTGAGGCATCCACCCTGAAATAGTCCGGCACTCTCACCTGGTTCTTTGCATAGTAGTCGATGTACAGGTGCTCGTTTAGGTGATAGAGAGATGAAGGGTAGGTCACAGGCCGCCCGGTCATATAAACAAGGTTCGAGGAGATGGTGAAGCGCCGGTTGAAGTGGTAGCTCCAGATCAGGTTAAGCACATGAGGTCTGTCGTAATTTGAGGGATAGGGATCTCCCCGGTTGATGGATTCAAACTCGTTCTCTCCTTTGACCTGGACCATGGACCGGGAGTAGGCATAAGAGATCCAGCCATCCAGTCGACCCGAAGTTCTCTGAAGCATAAATTCGGCACCATATGCATTTTGTTCCCCCTGTAAAACCAGGGTTTCCGTATGGGGGGACCCGATGAAATTCGCCCCGTCCCTGAACTCCACAACATTGTCGGCGTGTTTATAATACAGTTCCACGGAACCGGAAAGGCCGGCCCGGGGCCAGATATGGTACACCCCCGTGGTATACTGGGCTCCGGTGGGCGGGGAGATGTGGTAGTCCGTAAGCTTCCACTGATCGGTGGGGGAAATGGTAACCGTATTGCAAAGCATGAACAGGTACTGCCGCATCTGGCTGTAGGAGAGCTTAAAACTGGTATTCTTACCCGCTTTGATGTTAATCGCTGTACGGATCTCCGGACCGGACTCTGTACGGATGGCTTCGTTGTTTCCAAAATAGATGCTGTCGCTTACAGTGCTCTCCGTTTTCGGCAGTCCCTCTTCATAGGTCCGGACCATCTTTGGTCCCAGCTCAGTGAACATGCTGTAACGCAAACCTGCGTAGATGGACAACCATGGGAAAAGGGTGATGTTGTCGCTGAGAAAAAGGCTCCCTTCCACACCCTTCTCCAGGCCCAGATCCAGGGGCACCACCAGGGACTCCTGCCCAAATGGATTTACCGTCCCCCTGTCCAGCCTGTAATAGACCAGGTCGGAACCGAATTCCAGGCGGTGTTTCAAGGCAGGTACCCAGGAAAACTCCACAATGAGTTCATCGTGGTTCAAGCGGTAGCTGTGATCATATGCCCTGGATATTTCCTGCTTTTCCACCTGGCCAAAGGAATAGTCTGAAAGAGCCGCTGTGATCGTGGAGGAAAATGCAGGTGAGTAAGTATGCTGCCAGATGAGCGATCCCCCTTTGTTCCCGTACTCATAATCGCTGATATCGCCATAGGCAAAGCGATCGTGACTCTGGTAATAAAAAGCATTGAAGCTGTTTTTCTCATTGGGAGAGACATGGATCGATCCCGTGAAATCATAAAAGTTGGCACTGCTTTCCCGCAGGAGGGGATCCTCCATCCTTTGAAGCATCCAGTCGGAGTAGGAAGTACGTCCACTCACCAGGAATGAGGCTTTCTCTTTGACAATGGGGCCTTCCAGGGTGGCCTGGGCCGAGACAGGGCTGATTCCAGCGTGCGCCGTAAAATTCCTCAGGTTCCCTTTGCGGGTAATGATATTGAAAACCGAGGAGAGCCTTCCCCCGTAATTGGCCGGAACATTTCCCTTATATACGCTGAAATCATGGACTATATCACTATTGAAAGCGGATAGAAAACCAAACATGTGAGAGGTGTTGTAAATGGGCACCCTGTTGATGTAAAAAATATTCTGATCCGCACTGCCTCCGCGGACATTGACTCCCACAGACGCCTCTCCGGAACTGGTAATTCCGGGCAACAATTTAGAGATCTTGATGACATCGTTCTCACCCATAAACAGGGGCATTTTGTTGACCGATTTCATGGACAGACGCTCCACACCCACGTCGGTGCTGTTAATGTCCCGGTAATGGTTCCCCACGATCTGCACCTCGTTCAGGGCAATCACCGCGGGCTGCATCTCCACCTGGAATACCCCGTCGGACAGTACCTCGAGCCGACAGTTGAGTGTATTCATACCGATGAAACTGAACTGAACATTGTACCTGCCGGGAACTAAAGACATTTCCACCTTTCCGTACTGATCGGAAACGCTGCCTTTACCGGTTTCCAGAACCACCATGGTGGCCCCGATGACCGGTTGCCCGCTCTCCGTGTCCCTGATCCGTCCACTGATCCTGGCCACCGAGCGGCCATTCCCCCTGGACCCGATCACGATGGTCTGTACAATTTGTTCCGGCTTTGAAACCTCCATGTATTTTCCCAGCTGTCCCCCCTGTCCCGCAGCCTCACCGGTGGTAGTTTCCCTGTCGGTTCGGGTCAGGTGGGAAATATTGGAGCTGATTCTTTTTTCGGGTAAAATAACCAGCCGGTCCGGAGGCAGGAAGTGGTGGTACAATTCCGTGCCCGTAAGTATCTGCCTGAGTGAGGACTCAAGATCCAGGCTATCACCCGCCAGGTTCACCGAAATACTTTCTATCCATGGCTCCTGAAAATAAAAGCGGATTCCTGTTTGCTTCTCCACAGCTTGCACATATTCCAGGAATCCTGCATTTTGGAGATCCAGCGACACTTTCTCCACGGGCCCCTGTGCATTCATTGCCAGAACACATCCCAGAAAACCGATGACCCAGGCGCCCCTATTCCTCATAAGCTGGTATTTGATTTATGAATTTCATGAGTGCCTGCATCTCCAGATCGCTTGCCTTCCCGATACGGATGTGCTGCGACTTGATTTGTGATTTGACGGGGCCGCGAAGCTCTTTGGGGAAACATTGGAGAAAACTTTTTTTGTTCTTGAAGCTACTGGCCTCACCATCGAATATGATCACTGCTTCCCGGACAGGTTTCGAGAAACTGTAATACATCTCCCCGTCATTCAGAGTAGGAGCGTAGGTCTTCTTCCAGAAATAAACACAGGCGATCCTTCCTTCGTAAAGAACCTGTCCGAATCTCAGCTTTCCGCTTTTATCCGGGAATTTCTTGAAAGGAATGCTCCCGATGCTAAACTCATCGACCCAGTCGTCTCTCAGCACAATGCTGCTGGTGGCACCTGAAAGATCGGTGAAATCCAGAACGACAAGCTGGTTATAGATATCAAATTTGATCCGCTCTTCCCGGTATATCTTCTCTTTGATCTGGATGGAGGACAGCGCATTGCCATGCACTTCAAAAAACGGGGTTCCTATAGCAGAGCGGTAAATAAAGTTGTATTTTTTGCCATTCCAAAGATCCGGATCCGGTCCGTAGTTGGCTTCCGCATCCTCCCTGATCCTAAGGTAGGGAGCAGGGCTGGTCTTCTGGGCCACAAGCGTTGAAAACTGGAGCAGCAGAAGGGCCAGGTAACAAAGAATCCTATGTCTGTGCATGCTCATCATATCTCTACCAAAAATCGGGAACCACGTGGGTACTGTTGTTATGCTCGCTGCAATCGATGCACTCCAGGCTCACGTTCCCACGCCTATTCACTCCGTCTATCTCCAGGGTGGCAATGTAGTAGGGCAGAAACGCACGGGAAAGCCTCGAGAAGGAAAATGGCAGGCCCGCGGGCTCACAGAAATCCTGAACCGGAATAATTCTCAAATCCGGGACATCCGATACAAAGATCCTCCTCTCCGAAATGCCCGAAACGCTAAAATACCCGATGACTATTTCATTCTCATCGTTCACATTGCAGATATTGCCTGGAGTAAGTGAGGGCTGGGAATCAAAGAGGCCACCATTGGACTGAACGTTGTTTTTCAGTCCGTCCCAATACCAGTATGCAGATGGGCTTAATGCAAATTGCCGAACCTTAAGACTGTATCTGTATTTAAGCCTCTGCCCTTCATTGGAAACAAAATTCAGGGGCATCTCCCGGTAGGTATCTCCCTCCACATTCCCCAGGTCCATGGTGAAAATTTCGGGCACCTGATTCGTAATCCAGCAGGTGCTCCAGTCAATCTCCGGGGGAATGGGTTTGAACCGCCTGTCTGTATCATAGACCTCTGTTGATTCGTATTCCGGGTTATGCATTTCATAAGTCTCCACCAGGTGCCAGCGGAGGTAGCGACCGGAATCTTTCTCAATTTCAAAATCCATGTAAAACCGGATCCCTTCCATCGTTTTTTCCGGTTCAGAAGTGGGAAGCTCTTCTTTTTTCCAATAAAGGGCATCTATGGCCGGTGCCGGATGCAGTTTTTCAAAATCGGACTCATACCTGGCCCCGTCTGGTGTTTCAAGCAAGAGGCGATACTCCTCTCCTTCCTTTAAAAACCGGTCATCGGGAATGCCGGTATATTCCCCGGGAACGTCTTCCTCGAAGGGGAAAGAGGCACCTTCCACATCCTCGATTTCCACGTAGCACCCCGCAACCGGGTCTTTTTTCGGATATTCCTGACTGGTGGACCTGGAAACGTAGATGGATTGGGGGCCGCCGGAGTTGTCGATGTGAGCAATGACCACCAGGGTGCCCGACTTAAACTCCTCTCCTTCCGGGTAATAACGTTCGATGCAACCACCAAGTAAGCAGCAAAGCAGGGGAAACCATATGAGCCAGGATGCTCTGTACATCAATTGAAAGGGTACTTGACTCTTTAAGAAAACCTAAAGTAGCCGTTTTTATTTTAATACCGCGCAATTGCTGCAAGAAATGATTTTCGTAATTTCGGATGCAAACCTGCGACAAATGAGGCCATTCCTGTTGAAGGCATATTCCATTCTGGCCTGGACCACCATGGCCCTGACCTCCATCATTATTACCCCCTTCTTTCTCCTGGTATGGGTCAGCACCTTCTGGTGGGACCGGCGGAGGGTAGCCGCGCATATGATGGGAACTTTCTGGGCGTGGCATTACCAATCCCTGATCCCCTTCTGGAAGCTCAGGCTTGAAGGACGGAAAAAGATCCCCTGGAACCGCGCTGTAGTATTGGTGGCCAACCACCGCTCTCTGATCGATATCCTTGCTCTCTACAAATTGCGAAGGCCCTTTAAATGGACCTCCAAGGATGAGAATTTCAAACTGCCCTTTATCGGCATGGTTCTCTCCCTGACCAATGCTGTGAGAATCAAACGTGAATCCATCCGTTCGGGGGCACAATTTCTTAGTCAGGCAGAGAACGAAATGCTTAAGGGCTCCTCCATTCTTCTCTTTCCCGAAGGAACCCGCTCCAGAACTACAGAGATGAGACCCTTTAAGGAGGGTGCCTTTTTGCTGGCTAAAAGAATGGGATGCGGGGTAATCCCCATAGTACATACCGGCTCGGAACGTACCTTTGACCGGGGTTCATGGGTTTTGAAGGGTAAGACTACCATTCGCATCAGGGTACTGGATGAGATTCCTGCTGACGAAGTGAAGAAGCTGGATGTAAAAATATTAATTAAAGTGGTGAGGCAGAGAATGGTGGATGGAATTGCCGAGCTGGAAAATGAGAATCTGACAGGATGAAGGAACATGCAAAGATCATCAGGCGTATGGGATTCGTTCGGGACCAGGAAGGAATTATGAACCGCTACATTGGAGAATCTTCACAATGGCAACACCATCTTGAAAAAACGAGAACATTCATTGCAGGTTCTTTCACTGGCACTCAGGCCGAAAGTGTGGCAGTACTGGGTAGTGGCTGGTTGCTGGATGTTCCTCTGGATGAACTCAGACTTAGATTCGGGCAGGTCTACCTGGTGGATATCCATCATCCTCCCCAGATCAGGAAAAAGATAGCAGGCATGGAAGGGGTGGAACTGATCGAAGAGGACCTCAGCGGAGGTGCCATTGAACAGGTGTGGAAGCTTCTGAGGAAGAACAAATCCAGCTTCCCCGCAACACGTCTTGTGGAAGAGATCTCCCTGATCCCCCCCCTTGCCGGAATTCAGCCGGATGCACTTATTTCGGTCAATCTGCTCAACCAGCTCGATATTCTACTCTGCGACCACATCCGCCGGAAACTCCCTTTTCAACAGGAGCTTTCCATTTCCTTCCGCGCTGCCATTCAGGCTTTCCACCTGGAATGGCTCACAAAAAAAGCCGGATGCCTGGTCACCGATACCACAGAGCACAGGATTCCCCACAAAGGAAAAAAATCCTCCAAACGTTTGCTTTACACTGACTTACCCGAAGGTATTCGCCGCGACCGCTGGCAATGGGATTTTGACTCCCGGGGGACCTACCACCCTGGATCCCGCACCCGCATGGAGGTTCAGGCTATTGAATGGTCCTGATTCCGGTCTTTTTTCAACCGTTTTTAAAGAGTTTTGTGTTGAAAACTGGGTGATGTCCCGGCCATACTTTTACCTATATTTGTGCTGCCATTGAGGAGATAGATATGACTGCGATTTATTCAGAAGATACCATACGGACACTTGACTGGAAAGAACACATCCGAAAGCGTCCGGGCATGTACATCGGGAAGTTGGGAGACGGCTCATCGCCCGATGATGGAATTTATATTTTATTGAAGGAGGTCATGGACAATTCCATCGATGAATACATGATGGGCTTCGGGAAAACCATTGAGGTACGCATTGATGAACACCGGGTGTCCGTACGCGATTACGGTCGTGGAGTTCCGTTGGGGAAGGTGGTGGATGTGGCCTCCAAAATGAACACAGGTGCCAAGTACGATTCCAAGGTATTCAAGAAATCGGTGGGCCTGAATGGGGTGGGGATTAAAGCAGTCAATGCCCTTTCTTCAAGTTTCACTATCCAGTCTATCCGGGAGGGGATAACAAAAGCAGTGGATTTCAGCGAGGGTGAGCTGGTAAAAAACCATCAACAGCGGAATTCTTCGGAGAAAAACGGAACGGAAATCGTCTTTGTACCCGACCATACACTGTTTGGAAAGTTCAAATTCATCGATGAGTACATCGAGGCCATGCTCAGGAATTACACCTACCTCAACACCGGGTTGACCATTGATTTTAACGGGCAGAAGTTTCAATCAAAAAACGGACTCCTTGACCTGCTCCAGGAGAACATGAGCGGCGAAGGTCTCTACCCAATCATTCACCTGAAAAACGGGGACATCGAGGTGGCCATCACCCATGGCAACCAGTACGGCGAAGAATACTACAGCTTTGTGAACGGTCAGCACACCACCCAGGGCGGCACCCATCAGGTGGCCTTCAAAGAGGCCCTGGTGAAAACCGTACGAGACTTTTATAAGAAGGATTTTGATGCTTCCGATATTCGCACCTCCATCATTGCCGCCATCAGTATAAAGGTGGAAGAGCCTGTATTTGAATCCCAGACCAAAACCAAGCTGGGTTCAAAAGACATTGGACCCAAGGGTCCCTCGGTCCGGAATTTCATCATGAACTTCCTGACCACCAAGATGAATGATCATCTCCACAAACATGGTGAGACGGCCCATGCCCTGCTAAGAAAAATACAGGAGTCTGAAAAGGAGCGCAAAGCCATTTCGGGGATCAAGAAGCTAGCCAGGGAACGGGCCAAAAAGTCCAACCTGCATAACAAGAAGCTGCGCGACTGCCGCATTCACTACAATGGAACGGACAACCTGAAAAACGAATCCACCCTCTTCATCACGGAAGGAGATTCGGCCTCCGGATCCATTACCAAGTCAAGAAACGTTAATACACAAGCTGTATTCAGCCTGAGGGGAAAACCCTTGAACTCCTTTGGTCTGACTAAGAAAGTGGTGTATGAGAACGAAGAATTCAATCTCTTGCAGGCAGCCCTCGATATCGAAGACGGGCTCGACGGATTGAGGTATAAGAAGGTGGTGATCGCCACCGATGCAGATGTGGATGGGATGCATATCCGGCTGTTGCTGCTCACCTTCTTCCTACAGTTTTTTCCCAACCTGGTGCGGAATAGCCACCTTTACATTCTCCAGACTCCCCTGTTCAGGGTCAGGAACAAGAAAGAAACCATCTATTGCTATTCGGACGATGAGAAAAGAAGAGCCATGGAGAAACTGGGAGGGAATCCCGAAATTACGCGTTTCAAAGGACTGGGTGAAATATCGCCCGATGAGTTTAAACATTTTATAGGACCCAATATCAAGCTGCAGCCTGTACGCCTGAAAAAGGAAGACGACATACAGGAAATTCTTTCTTTTTATATGGGAAAGAACACTCCCGAACGACAGGATTTTATCATTAACAGGCTCAGGGTGGAGGAAGACCCGGTGGAGGTAGCCTGAAGCCCTTCAGGTCCACAGGGATAACAATCGAAGTGAATCAGTAAAGATCCATGACAGAATTCGACGATATATCATTGGAAGCACCACAGGAAGAGGAACATTCAGGTGAGGAAGTGAAGATTACGCGCCTCACGGGAATGTACGAAGACTATTTCATCGACTACGCTTCCTATGTGATCCTGGAAAGGGCCGTGCCCCATATCATCGACGGACTGAAGCCGGTGCAGAGACGGATCCTGCATGCCATGAAACGGATAGATGACGGCCGCTTCAACAAGGTGGCCAACATCATTGGAAATACCATGCAGTACCATCCCCACGGCGATGCCTCCATCGGCGACGCCCTGGTATCCATTGGACAGAAAGAGCTGCTGGTCGATACCCAGGGTAACTGGGGAAACATTTATACGGGCGACGGTGCCGCTGCATCCCGGTACATTGAATCCAGGCTGTCGCATTTTGCCAACGAGGTGCTTTTCAATGCCAAAACCACTGAATGGAAGCTCTCCTATGACGGGCGCAACAAGGAGCCTGTCACCCTGCCGGTGAAATTCCCCTTGCTACTGGCTCTGGGCGCAGAAGGCATTGCGGTGGGACTCTCCTCCAAGATTCTGCCACACAATTTCATTGAGCTCATCGATGCTTCCATCAATTACCTTCAGGGGAAGGGTTTTGAACTCTACCCCGATTTTCCTACCGGGGGGCTTGCCGAAGTTTCGCGTTACAACGATGGCCTGCGTGGGGGGGCCATCCGGGTCAGGGCAAAGATCGAAAAACTGGATAGTAAAACCCTGGTAATCAAGGATCTTCCCTATGGAAAGAATACCGGGACTCTGATTGAGACCATCGTCAAGGCCAGCGAGAAAGGAAAAATAAAGATCAGGCGGATCGACGACAATACCGCCGAAAACGTAGAGATCCTGGTCCATCTGGGCTCCAATGTAAGTTCAGATAAAACCATAGATGCACTCTATGCATTCACCGACTGCGAAATTTCCATATCTCCCAATTGCTGTGTCATCGAGAACGATAAACCCCGTTTTGTGGGAGTCAGCGAAATCCTGAGGGTCAATGTGGACCACACCAAGGAGCTGCTCAGGCAGGAACTTGAAATAAGGCTTGGGGAGTTGCAGGAGGACTGGCACCTGTCCTCGCTGGAAAAGATCTTCATCGAAAAGAGGATCTACCGCGATATCGAGGAGTGCGAGACCTGGGAAGCGGTCATTGAGGCCATCGACAAGGGCCTGGAACCCTACAAGAAGTTGTTTATGCGGGAAGTGACCCGCGAAGACATCATCAAACTTACCGAGATCAAAATCAAGCGCATCTCCAAGTTCGATGTGAAACGGGCCGATGAGCACATCAAGGGCCTGGAAGAGGAAATGGAAGAGGTAAAGAACCACCTCAACAACCTGGTCAGCTATACCATCGACTACTTCAAACAGATCAAGAAGAAGTACAGCAAAGGAAGGGAACGCCGTACCGAGCTTCGAAACTTTGCAAACATTGAGGCCACCAAGGTGGTGGTGGCCAACCAGAAGCTCTACATGAGTGCCAAAGATGGTTTCATTGGTACTGGTCTCAAAAAGGACGATTATGTCTGCGATTGTTCCGACATTGATGATATCATCGTCTTCCTGAAAGACGGGACCTACACCATATCCAAAGTGGCCGAAAAGCAATTTGTGGGCAAAGACATCATTCATGCCGCTGTTTTCAAGAAAAACGACCAGAGAACCATCTTCAACGTAGTCTACTTCGACGGTAATTCGGGCAATGTGATGGTGAAACGAGCTCCTGTTACCGGGATCACCCGCGACAAGCAGTATAACATTGGCAAGGAACATCCACACACCAAGGTGCTCTATTTCAGCGCCAACCCAAATGGCGAAGGAGAGGTCATTAAAGTGTATCTCCGGCCAAGGCCCCGTTTGAAGAATCCCATTTTTGAATTTGACTTTGCCCCATTGGCCATCAAGGGAAGAGGAGCCTTGGGAAATATCCTCACCAAGTTTTCGGTGCAGAAGATTGTGATGAAAGAGAAGGGTGTTTCTACCCTGGGCGGAAGAAAAATCTGGTTCGACGAGGATGTGATGCGCCTGAATGTGGATGCCAGAGGCACCTTCCTTGGGGAATTCTCAGGCGAGGACAGGCTCCTGGTAATCACAAAATCAGGGAATTTCCGTATCTGCAATTTTGACCTGAGCAATCACTTCGAAGATGATCTTACCATCATTGAAAAGTACCGTGAAGGCAAAATATGGTCGGCAGCCTATTACGATGCCGAACAACAATACTATTACCTGAAGCGCTTCCTCATCGAGCCGGGTGCCCGGGAGGCCCGCTTCATCGGGGAGCATCCTGAATCGCGCCTCATCCGGATTACCGAAGTTGAATATCCTCGCCTGGAGCTGAAATTCGGCGGGAAAAACAAAGACCGAAACCCGGAAATCATTGAAGTGGCAGATTTCATTGGCATCAAAAGCCATAAGGCCCGGGGCAAGCGCCTGTCCAACTATGAGGTAAAGATCATCGAGGAGCTTCAGCCCAAAATAGCAGCTGTTGAAAAAGAAGTGGAACTCATTGACATTAAGGCCCCGAAAACGGCTCCTCCAGCATCTGTGCCGGGAAAAGAACCAACTGCTGTTAAGCAGGCAGACTCCGGGAAAAAGGCAACAAAGAGCAAGACAAGTGCCCAAAGTGCTGATTCTGTAAAACCTCCCGGTAAAATGAAAAAACAGGACCCTGACGATGTTCCCCTTGAAATTGTCAAGCCCAAAGAGGGTAAGAAGGGGGACGATAAAGATGACTCAAAGCCAAGCGGACAGTTTACTCTTGAGTGGTAATATGAACTCCAGGATATTTCTTATCGGATTTATGGGATCGGGAAAATCCACTCATGGCAAATTACTGGCGCGGAAGATCGGCTATGAATATAAGGATATGGACCAATTGATCGAAGATACCGCAGAGATGAGCATCCCGACCATTTTCAAAGAACACGGTGAAGCAGTTTTTCGCAAATGGGAACACGATATCCTGCTTGAACTTTGCAGACTTGATCGCCTGGTGGTCTCGACAGGGGGTGGGGCCCCCTGCCACGGGGAGATGATGCAGATCATGAACGAACATGGAGACACCATATACATTCAGCTCCCTCCTGAAACTCTCAGGGACCGTCTGCTCCATTCACCAACCGAACGTCCCCTGATCAAAGGAAAATCAAAGACTGAATTGTTGGAGTATATCTCCCTCCTCCTTGCTGAAAGAGAATATTATTACAAGCAGGCCAGGCATTCTATCAATGGCCTCAACCTGCAGGTTGAGGATCTGGTTTCCGTGCTCGGGCATTCTTGAAGAAATATTTGAATTTTTAAATTGTGAAATCCTACCTCCGGCTTCTGTTTGTTGGTTCAGTGCTGCTAGTCCTGTTAGGACTCTTCAATAATCAACGTAGCGACCAAACTGCAGATCGCTCCGAACCCGCTGAACTGGAGCAGACCGCTGTTCACTCCGGATTTCTCCCCCTTGAAAATTTCCATATTACTCCTCAGTCCTTATCAAGCCAAAACTATAACGAGGGCTTACTGGAAAATATGCGTCTTCACCAGGAGACTCACCGTTCAAGGATTTCAAAAAACGAGTTTCTCGTGGCCAGACAGATTAGCAGGGATATTTCACCCGGTCTCCTTCAAAGGCCAGGTCATTTCATTTACTGCCACTCCGGAGCAGAGGTCCCCTCTTGATTGTCTTTTCTTAATCCTGTATTAGCGAATTTTCAAGACAATCTATTTAACATAATAATTCATATCGTCATGAGAACAATAAAATATGCTATATTAAGCCTTATACTTAGCTCCCTTATTATCAGTAGTTTCACCTTTATTGGCCAACAAAAATCCCTCTCATTTTCCGAGACCTATACTTCTGAGGAAGTCCTTGCTT
>SPBY01000094.1 GCA_004525825.1 Bacteroidia bacterium | reverse complement strand
TACCAGGCTCCTGACCTCTTCCTTTCCCAGGTTGTAAAAACTCATGAGCAGATCGGCCTGTTTGGCCAGTTTATAGTCATCAGGCGACTTGCCTTCGGCTTTCAGAATCCTGTCGAGACGGTGAATGTCTCCGTATTTATCCCGGTATTGGTCCCAGTCCAGCTCCTCAAGCCCAAAATACCCCCTGAACTGTTCAATGACCCCAGTCTCCGAAATATTAAGAGTTAGTCCGTGCATGATCAGCCTCCACTTTTCGAGCTCAGCCTCCGAAAGCGACAGCTCCTTCAGGATCCTTTGCCTGTGATCCTTGCCAATGGCCTCCAGGACCCTGAAGGCCTTATCCATGGTCCAGCTCACCATGATGTTGGTGTAGGCATTGTTGGTGAGTCCCCCGACTCCCGATCCGGGCAATGTTTCGTGAAATTCATCGGGACCCATTACCTTTTCAATGTCATACCTGTCCTGCAATCCGGACTTCGATTTGCTGGCCCAGAATTTACAGATATCCAAAAACATTTCGGCCCCATAGTTCTCCATGAAACCAAGATCGCCCGTGCAGTGGAAATAATTCCAGATGTTATAGGTGATGGCCAGAGAGATGTGCCTTTGCAGCGAACTGTAGTCGTCTCCCCACTCCCCGGACAATGGATTCAGATGGATGACCTGGGTCTCCTCCCGTCCGTCACTTCCACTCTGCCATGGGAACATGGCTCCCTCATATCCATATTCCTTCGCATAGGACCTGGCTGCATCCAGGCGCCGGTACCTGTACATCAGCACCGACTTCACCACCTTGGGAAAATGGAGGTTAAACAAGGGCAGAATGTATAATTCATCCCAGAAAATGTGCCCCCGGTATGCCTCGCCGTGAAGACCACGGGGAGGTATGCCCGAATCCAGTCCGGCGTGGTGAGGCGATGCGCTTACCATCATGTGGTAGAGGTGCAACCTAAGAAGCTTCTGTGCCTCGCGATCGCCCGAAATCCGGACATCCATTCGCTCCCACAGCTCCTTCCACCTGCCGGCCGATAAATTCAATTCATCCTCATAGGAGGAGAGCTCTTCCAGGGTGGAACGGACCTCCTCCAGGGGATCTTCCACTCCAGGGTCCCTCGAGGTATAGATGGAAACCATCTTCTCAAGCACGACCTCCTCATCCTTCCGGACTTCAAATGCATATTCCTGATGAATCCATCCATCGCCCGAACTGACTTCCATCGAAGCATTCACACTCAGCGTACAGGAACAGCCTGCTGCAATCAGGATATCCGATTGGGCGGTTTTCACCACCAGCTGGATCCCATGGTCCGTTGCTATTTCGGTGACCGCTTCAAGCTGCTGCTGGTTCAGCGAGTTGTAACGCTCCACACCTGCATTCTTATGATTGCCCGACAATGCGGACCTGATCTCCATCCTGCCACTGTAATTCAGAGGGATTAGAGCATATCTCAGTCCCGCACGATGTGGATCTGCCATACCGGCAAAGCGCGAAGATAGCACCCGGGTTACCCTTCCCTTTGGATCCTCCACTACCATCTCCCGCCTAAGTTCTCCGGTTTTGAGATCAAGGGTTCGCTGAATGCTTCGGATGGCAAAAGCGGAATCCGGGCTCAGCTCAAACCAGGGTCCGTCCTCCATGCGAAAGCTTATGGGAAGCCAGTTGATAATATTCACAAAGTCCTCGTTTTCAATATCTTTGCCACCCACTTTCGACACCAGGCGGTTAAACATGCCCGAGACATAGGTGCCCGGGTAGTTGGTCTTTGAGGCTTTGCTCTCCTCCATGGCTCCCCTGGTTCCGAAGTAGCCATTGCCCACGGCGAGCAAGGCTTCCCGGGAGCGCTCCATGTCCGGCAGGTAATCGAAGTAGCGCAATAGCCAGCCATCCTCTTCCATGCCCTTGTCAAACCAGGCATTGATCCCATCCAGGCCTATATCTCCCAGGTCCTCCACTACAATATCGGCTCCCCCCACATAAAGTTCATTGATGTTGTCTTCCCTGGCCAGGCCCAGGGTAAGTCCGAAATTTCCCTTTCGTCCCGCCTGCACTCCCGATACCGCATCTTCCACCACCACAGAACGGTGGTATTCCACTCCCAGGTTGTCACAGGCGGTGGTAAAAATATCGGGCTCAGGCTTCCCCTGCAATCCGATCTCGGCCGACACCACCCCGTCAACCCTCGTCTCAAAGAAATCAAGCAATCCGGCTTTTTCCAGCACCTGCTTGCAATTCTTGCTGGACGACGCCACCCCGATGCGTACCCCGGCTGCTTTCAGCCCGTGTAAGATATCCACAGAGGAGGGGTACACTTCCACTCCTTCTTCATCCAGTACCTTGTTGAATACGATGTTCTTTTTGTTACCCAGTCCACAGGCAGTTTCCATGTCGGGGTTGTCCGAGGGATCCCCGAATGGAATATCGATTCCCCTGGATTCAAGAAAGGAGGCCACTCCCTTGTATCGCGGTTTGCCATCCACATAAGGCAGGTAATCCCCAGCATGGGTAAATTCCCTGAAGGCTTCACCAAAGCGCCCCTCCCGGGTCCGCATATATTCATCAAACATTTTTTTCCAGGAAGAGGCGTGAACAAGGGCCGTTTTTGTAATCACTCCGTCTAAATCGAAAATCACTGCATCAAATTTGGGATGAAAGGCCATGCTGTTGAATTTAATATTTTGTTATGATCCTCAAGGTATCTAAATTTATAGAAGCTTTCAAATCATCGGTAAAAAAACCTTTTCATGAAACGTCTCATTCTTGCCTCCAACGTTCTGCCCGTAGATATCACAAGGAAGAATGGAAATTACCAGATTAAGAAAGCGGATGAACAAACCATTTCGGGTCTGCAGGATTTCTACAGCGAGTGTGAATCCCGTTGGATAGGGCTGACCAATTTTGAGAACCACAATTTTACACCGGAACAGATCTCCAGGCTCGAAAAAGAGTTGTCCCCACACCAATGCATCCCGGTGTTCCCGAGAGCTCACGACAGGAACCTTTACTCCCACGGATTTTCACGCAATACCCTCTGGCCCCTGTTTCACTATTTCACAGAGCATGTCACCTACAGTGAAGTGTCCTGGAAAGCCTATGTGAAAGTCAATAAACTGTTTGCTTCGAAAATCCTGGAGACCATCGAGGAGGGGGATACTTTGTGGATCCATGATTACCATTTGTTAATGCTGCCGCAGATGATCCGGGAACAAAAACCCGGCGTCTCCATCGGACTCTTCATCCATATACCCTTTCCATCGTTCGAGATATTCAGGTTGCTTCCGTGGCGGACCGAAATTATCGAGGGCATGCTGGGTGCAGACCTGATCGGATTCCAGACCTACGATTATGTAAGGCACTTCATGAGTTCTGTAAGAAGACTATTGGGAGTGGATTCGGTCTTCAACCGGATTTCCATCGGGGAGCGCACCCTGAAGGTAGATGTGTTCCCCAAGGGGATCAATTACGACAGGTTCCGCAACAAGGCCCTGGAAATACATGGAAAACATGCCAGGTATTCGCAGATACAGGAAGAGATGAAGCTGTTTAAAGAATCGGGGAACCTGGAGAAGCTGATAGTATCCATCGGAAAACTGGACTATACCAAGGGAATTCCCCAACGAATAAGAGCCTTTGAACGTTTCATCCAAACCTATCCTAAGTACCAGGCGAAGGTCAGTATGATTATACAGGCCATTCCGTCGGGGGAAACCAGCGATTCGTTTTTCAACCTGAAGAGCAAGGTCGACGAACTGGTGGGAAGGATCAACGGCAACTATGGAACCATTACCTGGACACCGATCAGGTACCTGAACCAGAGCTACTCTGTGGATGAAAGAATCGATCTCTACTCCCTTTCCGATATTGCGCTGATTCTGCCACTCAGAGATGGAATGAACATGGTGGCCAAAGAGTTTGTGGCCTCCCGCCACGATGGTACCGGGGTCCTTATTCTGAGCGAACTGGCAGGAGCTTCCAAGGAAATGCATGAAGCTTTGCTGGTCAATCCCAACGACCTGGATGCCATAGCTGAAGCCATCAGGGAAGCCATTGAGATGCCGAGAGAGGAACAGATTCGCAGAAACACTGTGATGATGATGCGGCTCCAGCGTTACACTGTGACGCGCTGGGCCAGGGAATTTATTTCCAGCCTGGAAGGGATCAAAGAGATCCAGGAGTTTACCCTGGCACGCAAGATCAACATCACGCGAATGCGGCAATTGGTGGCCAGGTATCAGGAGACTAAAAAACGCATTCTCTTCCTCGACTACGATGGCACCCTGACCTGGTTTACCAAAAACCCGGAAGATGCCCGGCCCGACAAGGAACTCTATGAAATCCTGAAAAGACTCGCCGGGGATCCTAACAATACCATTGTCATTATCAGCGGGAGAGACAAGGAGACCCTTAGCAGGTGGTTCGATCCTGACTGGAATATCCACTTTGTGGCAGAACACGGGGTATGGTTCCGAGAACCAGGAGAGGACTGGCACATGAAGGAGCAGATCAACAACGAGTGGAAAGAGTCGATAGAACCTTTGTTGGAGTATTATGTGGACCAGACTCCCAAGTCCTTCATCGAATACAAGAACTTCTCCCTGGTATGGCACTACCGGAAATCGGATCCCGACCTTGGCTTGCAGCGTGCCTGGGAGCTGAAGGATGAACTCCTCACCCTTACATCGAACCTGAACCTGGAAATTATGGACGGGGATAAGGTGCTGGAAATAAAATACTCAGGTATTAATAAGGGCAGAGCCGCCGCCCAAAAAATGGGCGAATCGGAATTCGATTTTGTGTTTGCTGTGGGGGATGACTGGACCGATGAGGATACCTTCGAAGCCATGCCCGAAGAGGCCTATTCCATCAAGGTGGGAACCAAGACCACCAAAGCTTCCTATTACATCGAAAGCGTGGATCTGGTACGGGAGCTCCTTTGCCGCTTCACCAAAGAGAAATGCGATGAATGATATACTGAAAATCAGGTGCTTTATGCATGTACCCTTTGAAAGTCCGGGGGTCATGGCTGACTGGATCCTGGAAAAAGGGCATCGCCTCGAGTACACCCGTTTCTATGAAGAGGAAAGTCTGCCCAAGGCATCGGAAGTGGATCTGCTGATCATCATGGGTGGACCCATGAGTGTATTTGATTTTCATATTCACACCTGGATGCAGGAGGAGATCGACTGGGTGGGGGAATTCATCCGGTCGGGCAAACCAGTTCTCGGCATCTGTCTGGGAGCCCAGATCGTTGCAGCGGCTCTGGGTGAAGAGGTTTATCCGGGACCAGAAAAGGAGATCGGATGGCACAAGCTGCAGTTTCTTCCATCCCTGGGTGAATTCCGGATCTTCAAGGACCTGCCGGTTGCCCGCAAGGTGTTCCACTGGCATGGCGATACTTTCAATATTCCCGAGGGAGCCTTGCGAATTGCCTGCTCCCAACTCTTCCCCAACCAGGGTTTTATATATGAGCGCAGGGTGGTAGCCCTGCAGTTTCACCTGGAAATGACCCACGAAGCAGTCAAGGGCCTGGTCGACAACTGCGGCGACGAGTTGGTGGAGGGGAACTACATACAATCGGCCGGAGAGATTCTCTCCGAAACCAGCTATTTTGAAAACAACCAGCAAGTCCTGTTTCAGTTTCTTGATTATCTTTGCGCTTTGATTTCCTGACAGTAAGCTGTCAGCATATTAAGCTCCATTGATGAAAACAAGAATCTCTTTTGCCCTGCTATTCTTATCCGTCCTCTTTCAAACCCTTGAGGGTCAGCAAACTCCAGTGAACCGGGCCAACTACAGGCTCCAGGCCCTGAAAACGGACCAGGCCGTGATCATAGACGGGAACCTGGATGAAGGGATCTGGTCGCGGGCCCAGAAAACCGGTCCCTTCCACCGGATTACCCCCACCGATACAGGCTATGCCAAGGCCCAGACCGAAGTGATGATTGCCTACGATGCGGACAATGTATACATGGGCATCATTTGCTACGATCCCATGCCTGGCAAAAGACCAGCCGAGTCATACCGCAGGGACTGGGAGTTCAATAAGAACGACAACTTTTTTGCCGCCATTGATACCTACAACGACCAGACCAATGGTTTTGCCTTTGGGGTAAACGCCGTCGGGGGTCAGTGGGATGGCATGCAGGCCGACGGAGGGAAAGTGGCCAATGAATGGGATGGCAAATGGTATTCTGCGGTGCAGAATTACGAGGACCGCTGGGTGGCTGAATTCAGGATCCCTTTCAAGACCATGCGTTACCGGGAAGGTGATACTGAATGGGGGATCAACTTCAGCCGGCTCGACCTGAAGACCAATGAAAAATCGGCCTGGGCCCCTGTGCCCCGTCAGTTTGCATCGGCCACCCTGGCTTTTACAGGCACCCTGGCCTGGGAAGATGCTCCTCCGGAATCAGGTATCAGGGCTTCCCTGATACCTTACGTTTCGGGCAAGGCTACACGTGATATGGAAGCCGGTGATCCTGTCCAGTACAAAGCCAATGCGGGACTGGATGCCAAACTGATCCTCTCCACTTCCATGAACCTGGATGTAACCATCAATCCCGATTATTCGCAGGTGGAGGTGGACCGTCAGCAGGTCAACCTGGACCGCTTCGAGTTGTTCTTCCCCGAAAAAAGGAAGTTCTTTCTGGAGAACAGTGACCTCTTTGCCAACCTGGGAACCGAATCTGTGAGGCCCTTCTTTTCAAGGCGCATCGGACTGGATTCGCCGGTAATTGCCGGGGCCAGGCTCAGCGGAAATGCAGGAGAGAACTGGCGCATCGGCCTCATGAACATGCAAACGGCAGCCACTGATGAGAATTCGGCCGACAACTTCAGCGTGGCCGTATTGCAGCGCAAGGTCCTTGCCCGTTCCAACGTGGGGGTTTTTATAACCAACAAACAGGTGGTAAATACTCCTGACGACACCGCCTACAATGCCTATGCCTTCAACAGGGTGGCTGGAGCCGAATTTAATTTCGCCAACATCGACAACAACTGGACCGGAAAAGCATTCTATCACCAATCGTTCAATCCGGGTCCGGAAGGCAACCGCTTTGCCACTTCCGGGATGATCAAGTACAGCACCGAACAGTTTTCTGCCGGTTTGAGTCAGGCTTATGTGGGTGGCAACTACCTGGCCGAAATGGGTTTTGTCAGACGCACCGGTTTCCACCAGACCAACCCCTCGGTGGGCTACCAGTTCTACACCAATTCCAGTAGAGTGACTAACCACGGTCCGAAGCTGGAAGCAGACTTCTTCTTTGACCCGGACCTCTCACTCACCGATCGGGAATTGGACCTAAGCTATTCATTCACATTTAGAGACCGGAGCGTGGTCGCAGTGAGTCTGGAAGAAGGATATGTGCGCTTGCTCGAACCCTTTGATCCCACCCATACCGGGGGGGCGGAAATCCCGGCAGGGACCGAAATCAACTGGACCGAGGCATCCCTCTCCTTCCTTTCTACCCAGAAATGGCTTTTTACTTTTATGGTAGAAGGTCGCTATGGTGGATTTTTCGGTGGTACCAGGACCAGCATTGAAGCTGAAATGAACTACAGGGTTCAACCCTATGGAAGCATCTCCCTGGTCGCTTCCTACAACCAGATTCTGATGCCCGAACCCTACACCAGCGCAGACCTGATCCTGGTGGGGCCCAGGCTGGATATTACCTTCACAGAGAAACTCTTCTTCACCACCTTTGTGCAGTACAACAACCAGATCGACAATGTGAATGTGAACATGAGGTTCCAGTGGCGCTTCGCCCCGGTTTCCGATCTCTTCATTGTCTATACCGAGAATGCCTATCCCACAGGATGGACCACCAAGAACCGCGGCGTTGTAGTAAAACTTTCTTACTGGTTCAACTAGTTGGTTCCCACCGCCACCAGGTAGTGTTGGGTTCTGAAAAAGATCATATCCTCTGATATGGCCGGAGAGGCCATGATCAGGTCCTCCATGGGGTTGCGGGAAAGGATCTTAAAATCAGGGCCTGCCTTGACTACAAAAACATCGCCCTGCTCGGTGGAGTAATAAAGTAAACCATTGGAGGCTACACCCGAAGCTGTAATCCCTGTAGCTTCTGGGATCCGTTCCTTATAGACCACCTCCCCGCTCAAGGCATCAAAACAGGTGATGTTGCCATTCATCCGGAGGTTATACAGGTAATCGCCGTAGACCAGGTTGGTGGGCATGTAGGCGGCTCCCCGCTTGATGCTCCAGACTATAAATTCGTTGGTGAGGCTGTCCGGATCTTTGGCCAGGGTAATATCGCCCCGCGCTTCCGGACGAATGGCAAAAATGGGTTGATTGCGCCCGTGGGAACTATGGATATAGATAAGTCCGTGTGCAAAAACAGGCGTTGGGACAGGGGCGTCTCCCCCATTGCTTAATTTCCAAAGCTCTTTCCCGGTATCAAAATCGTATCCCCCGATGTGCATAAATCCGTTGACCACTATCTGCCGGTGACCGTCCTGCTGGTAAAAATTGGGCGTGGACCAGGTGCCCACATCTCCCCGGGGAGTCCGCCAGATCTCCTTCCCGGTTTCAATATCCAGGGAAGCCAGGAATCCCTCTCCCCCTATAATATCACACTGCACAATGATTCTGTTCTCATGGATGATGGGCGAACTGGCAAAGCCCCACTCCACATCAGGTTCGTCGTAAGGACCCACATTGATCCTGCCAAAATCTTTTTTCCAAACCAGGTTCCCTTCGAGATCATAACAGTACATGCCATCCGATCCGAAAAATGCCACCACATATTTGCCATTGGTGGCCGGGGTGGGATTGGCATGGGAGGATTTGGTATGCCTTTCAGTCCTTGGAACCCCCCTGTGGGCCAGTTGCGACCACAGCACCTCTCCACTCTTCTTATCGATGCAGTAGACCCAAAATTCGTGTACCGAGCGGTCACCCACCATATCGAT
>SPBY01000149.1 GCA_004525825.1 Bacteroidia bacterium | reverse complement strand
TCCGCAGGAAGGGAATTGCTGCTGGCTTCCTCCGATGAGGAGGTCTATGTGATAGACAAGCAGATGAACGCCCGTTTTCTTGGCGAACTGGTCCTAAACCCTCCCGAGGATCCCAGAGATCGCGCTGAGTATGCCGGACGGTCCCTGCTCCAGGATCCCAGAAGGCCTGACAGGCTCTTTGTTGGGAGGAGTCAGGTGGTGGGGCTGCAATATTCCCGCGGACGTTGGGAAGAGTTCATGCGCGTGAAAAGGCTGGGTGAACAGGAGATGTTCCTAAAGAAATGCATCGACAAACATGATTTTTTCTGGGGCAGTTCAGAATTTTTGGTTGCCAGGGTGGATATCAGGGACCCTATGCGACCCATCCCAAAATTCTTTGATACAGAGAGTGGACTGCCCTCCAATGAAAAAAACCTGGTGTTCCTGGACCCGGAAACAGATGAGGTGCTCTTTGGCACCAGGGATGGCTTTTTCCGGTATGATTATTTCAGAGATACCATTGTCCGGGATACCTTCTATAACCAGGTTCTACCTCCAGGAAAGAACCAGATCATGGCCTTTTACCAGGACGGTGACGGCGACTACTGGTTCTCCTTTGAAAATGCCCAAAGCCAATGGACCGAACTGCTGGCACGCAGGAAGGAAAATCGCCTTGAGATCATAGAGGAGAAAGCCTTCCAAAGGCTGGCCAATGCTTCAGTGGATGTATTTTACAGCGACCCGGATAACAAGGTGTGGTTCGGGAAATCCAACAAACTGTATCATTTTAACAAAGAATTTTCCAAGAATGATTCTGTGGCCTTCCGGGCTCTCATCAGGAGTGTGACCATTGGTACGGACTCTCTGATATACAATGGTGCCTGCGTTGGGGAAGATCTCCCCCGGAACGGCCGGCCCCAGATTTCATACGGGCTCAACAACATGCGTTTCACCTGGGCAGCCCCTTTCTTTGAACAGGAAGAGGAGATAGAATTCTCCTACCGCCTGTCAGGTTTTGAGGAGACTTGGTCCGCATGGAGCAAGGTTCCGTTCAAGGAATTTACCAACCTGCCCTATGGCTCCTATGCCCTGGAATTAAAGGCAAGAAACGTTTACGGCACAGAGAGCATTCCCGCCCTTTGGTCCTTTAGCATTCTGAGACCCTGGTATGCCAAATTCTTCGCATTCCTTATTTATCTGGTCCTGGCGGTACTCCTGGTTTATGTGATCATCAAACTTTACACGCGAAGGCTGAAGAAGGAGAACCTCAGGCTGGAGGAGGTGATCCAGGAACGAACCGCTGAGATCAGAAAGCAAAAGGAGGAACTTACCGACAGCATCGAATATGCCAGCCGGATCCAGCATGCGCTGCTTCCCTCTCAACAATTACTTGAGCAACACAGAATTGAGCACTTCATCCTTTTTAAACCCAGGGACATAGTGAGTGGTGATTTCTACTGGATCGGATTCAGGAACGACAAGCTGGTGGTGGTGGCGGCCGATTGTACCGGACACGGGGTGCCCGGTGCCTTTATGAGCATGCTTGGCATGACCTTCCTGGACGAAATCGTGATTAAATCAGAAATTACAAGCACCGATCAGATCCTGGAAGAATTGCGGGAGCATGTGATCCACGCTCTGAAACAGACAGGAAGGGGTGTGGATGAGTCCAAGGATGGCATGGACCTGGCCCTGGTCTCCATTGATCTGCTTACCCAGGAATTCCAGTTTTCGGGTGCCTACAATCCCATGTACCTGGTCAGAAAGTTGAAAAGAAGTGAGCTTGACAAACTGAACAAAGGGGTGGAACTGGATGTGCCCAGGGGATCCATATACAACAAGAGTCACCTCTTACAGACAATCAGGGCCGACCAGATGCCCATCGGAATTTCCGAAAAGAAACTCCCTTTCAAGTCCACCATGTTTAAAAACGAAGGCTTCAACATCTATATGTTTTCGGATGGTTTCCTGGACCAGTTCGGCGGTTCCGGAGGCAAAAAATTTATGTCGAAAAATTATAAGAAATTAATCCTCGAATTGCAATCGCTTCCTCTCAAGGAGCAGGGCGCAGCCATGGAGAAGGTATTGACTGACTGGATGGGCGACATCAGCCAGATCGACGATATCCTGGTCATGGGGCTAAGAATCAATGGACAGTGAAAGAATCTACACTCACACGGGAAAAACTACTTGAACAGCGCAGGGAACTAATGGCAAGTCTGAAATATGCCAGTTTTATTCAGACAGCCGTGCTTCCAGGCCAGAAGTACATGGAAAATACCCTGAAAAAATTCTTTGTATTCCACATGCCCCGCGACATCGTCAGCGGCGATTTCTATTACTGTGTACGCAAAGAGGATTACATAGTGGTAGCGGCAGGCGATTGTACCGGGCACGGGGTTCCGGGAGCTTTGATGAGCATCATGGGGATCTCCTTCCTCAATGAGATCCTGAGCATCAGGGGACCGATCCGTTCGAGCCGGATTCTCAACTTGCTTCGTGAAAGGGTTATGAAAGCACTGCATCAAAGGGGATATGAGCTTGAAAACAAGGATGCCATGGACATGTCCCTATGCGTGTTTCATCCAAAAACAAAGGAGTTGCAGTACTCGGGTGCCAACAATCCCCTGTTCCATGTCCGGAACAAAGTACTCACCGAGATAAAAGCCGATAAAATGCCTGTGGGAGTCGATGCCATCGAGGAAAGCTCCTTCACCAATCACACCATGCAACTAAAGCCTGGGGATATCGTATACCTATTTTCCGATGGCTTTCCTGATCAATTTGGCGGACCCGAAAACAAGAAATTTAAATATGGTCCGTTTAGAGAATTGATTATTGATATAGCGGATCGGTCCATGGAGGAACAGAAAAAAGAGCTGGAACGGGTGATTACCGCATGGAAAGGAGATGTTTTCCAGGTGGATGATATACTTGTATTTGGAATACAATTTATTTAAATGCCCACAACATGCAACTAGTTGCTTTCAAAATTAAGAATTTTCGTTCCATTGTTGACATCGGATGGCACCAGCTGGCACATGACAACATCACCAGTCTTATTGGCCAGAATGAATCGGGCAAAACCTCCATCCTGGAGGCATTGAAGGCATTTCATGATGGTTTGCTTATCGAGGACATGCTCCGAAGCGACCTCTCCCTCCCTGAAGTATCCTGCAAGTTTACCTTCAGTTTAGCCGAAGTGGAGAATCGCATCGACAAACGAAAAATGAATCCTGAGATACGGAAACTGATCCATACAGTGGAATTCATTTCCCTCTCCAGGGTATGGGAAGATGACATGGACTCACACATGGAGATGGGCGATGAATTGCAGGAGATTTATAACGAGAGAGCAGATCAGATCAGAAAGCGTGAACTGAAAGTTCTCAACAACCTGGAACATTTGAACAGGGATATAGCCGCCGCATCCAAGAACCCGAGCAAAAAAAACGATGAAGTGGCCTGGACCGCAGAAAAGGTGGAAACTGTGCGGAACAGAATGAAGGAACTGAAAAGGAACATGCGTAAATTTTCGGCCCGCGATAGAAGGACCGAGTTGAAGAAGGAGCTGGAACAGGAAGAGGAGATGTTGGAAAAGCTGAAAGAAACCCTTCTTCAGAAAAAGACAAAACAGGAAGAGAAACGGGACATCCTGGATGCCCTGGAGGAGAAAAACAGCGTAAGCAAGAGGCTGGATGAAATCAGAGAACAGATTGCACAAAAAAGAGAAGAGTTGTTGTCGGCGCAGGAGCAATTGAAACAGGTTCTCCAGATGACCGGAATGTATCCCACCGACAAAGAGCAAAGGGCTGCAGAGATTAAGGAGGAAATATTCAGAGACGAAATTGACAAACTGAAGAGTGAGATCGCAAAACTGCAGGAGGACCAAAGCATACAACTTCTGGCGCTAGAATATGTCTTCGAGGGAATGTCCATTGAAAATGCGGTACAATCGGCAACCAAAGAATTGAATTCAGGGAAGGAGTTCTACAGTTCGACCGAGCTGGCAGAGGAGATCTTCAAGATTCTGCCAGATTTTGAGCTCTTCGAAGATTTCGGTTCTCTCCTGCCCAACCGCATCGATCTGGAGGATGTTGTCAAGGCCAACAAGCGGGCTGAAGGATACAAGGCCGCCATCAACTTCCTGACCATCACCGGACTGGATTATTCCTTTTTCCAACAACCCTCCAGCCGGATCCTTAAACAGAAGATCGAGAATCTGAACGGGGAACTCACCCTGAACTTCCAGGATTTCTGGCGACAGAATGTGGGGAAAAATCATAAGATCAAGATCAATTTTGAGTTGTCCCATTACGACCATACCAATCCCGAAAAGAGCGGAAAGCCCTTCATCGAATTCTGGATCAAGGATGAACAGGAACGGCTCTACCCCAAACAGCGAAGCCGTGGAGTCAGGTGGTTCCTCTCTTTCTTCCTGGAGCTGAAAGCCACCGCCATGGACAAAAGCCAGAGAAACAAGGTGCTGTTGATCGATGAGCCGGGAGTAAGCCTGCATGCAAGGGCCCAGGAGGATGTGCTGAAGGTATTTGATGACATCAAGGAGAAGATTCAGATCATCTACACCACCCACTCGCCACACCTGATCGACGTAAATAAACTCTACCGGATCCTGGCGGTACAGCGTGCCATTGAAGATGATATGAAAAGTGAAACCCTGGTATACAGTGCCCGGGCACTTAAATCAGCCACCGCTGATACCCTCTCGCCCATCTACTCCACCATGGGTGCCCGGCTGAGCCAGCAGGAGATCATTAAATCGTCCAACAATGTCGTAGTAAAGGACCTGGCCTCCTTTTATTTTCTGAAAGCAATTATCGCACTCACCGGTTTTGAGAAGGAGTGCTATTTCCTGCCTGCCTCCGGAGCCGAAAGCATTCCCATGATGGTCAACATTTTGATCGGCTGGGGCATCGATTACATCATTCTCAATTTCGGAAATGCCGAAGAAAGGGGTGTCCATGAACAACTAAGGAAGGAGCAGTACGACAACAAAATCGACCTGGCCAAGAAGCAAATGTTGTTCATGGAAGAGTACCAGGATACCGAGGACCTTTTTTCCACCATAGATTTCAAAAAATTTGTGGTAAAGGTGAGGGAGGGAATCACGGTCAAGAACTCGGACTACCTGAAGGACAACAACTACTCCAGGGCCATTCTGGCTTCCAGCTTCCTGCAGGAGGTCAACAGCGAAAATGTAAGCTTTAAGAACCTGGACGATGAGACACGCGACAATCTGACTCATTTTGTACAGCAACTGGCTGACATGCTCAATTAACCTGAACTCAAAGATTCTATGAAAGCAGCATATCGATTTCTTTGCCTTAGCTTTCTCCTTGGCAAGGCATTATCATCCTGGGGACAGGACACCTTGCTGTTGTTTCATCCCACTGCCTATAACATCCAGGTGGTTCAGAACCTGGTGGAAGAAGGACTTTTATCACTGGAGGGTTATCATGTACTTGGAGTTTACCACCCGGGAGAGGTGTATGATTACACCCAGGCAGAGGCCTACCTTCAATTGCAGCAAACTGCTCCTTTCAGTCTCAGGGCCATCCAGGCTGAACTGGGACCGGAGAATCTGTTTGGCAGCAATCCAGCCACCCAGCAATTCAGGCAGCTCTTCGAAGGATCGCAGGGCGCACTCTTCATGGGAGGACCCGATATACCCCCAGTGGTTTACAATGAGCCGGTGCATCTCCTGACTTCGGTCACTGATCCTTTCAGGCACTTTGTGGAACTCTCCTACCTCTTTCACCTGCTCGGAGGAAGTCAGGATGCAGAATGGAAACCCTATCTTGAAGACAAGAGGAACTACCTGATCAGCGGCATCTGTTTGGGCATGCAAAGTATGAATGTGGCCACCGGTGGCACCCTGATCCAGGACATTCCGACTGAATTGTACGGAATATGGAATGCTGAAGAGGTCCTTGCCCTCCCGGCCGACCAGATGCACCGCAACTACAATGATATGCTGAACAGGGGATGCGAAGATCCCACTTCCTATCACTTTCACCGGGTGAAGCTGGAGAAAAGAGATCTCCTGACCAGGGGAATCGGGTACAGGAGTAAAATAGCCCCCTTAGTGCTCAGCTCACATCACCAGGCTATTGAGAAACTGGGCTCAGGCTGGCAGGTGGCGGCCACTTCCATGGACGAAAAGATCATTGAAGCCATTGCCCACACGGAGTATGACCATGCATTTGGAGTACAGTTCCACCCCGAAAAGCCTGGATTGTTCGATCCATCCATACGACACCCTCAGAGTTGCAACAGTACCATCAATTTCCAGGAAGCCATCGAGAATACAGAATCATATACCTTTCACTCTGCCTACTGGAAACAGGTGGGAGCTATTCTTCAAAAAAACAGGATACGCTGAGGCTATTCAATCTCGATGAATTTGATATCCAGGTCGAGAATGGAGGCATAATACTCACCTCGTTCCAGGATATCGTCATCCCCTTCCTCATACACCCAATTGATTTTCAGGCCGTAACCATCGTTATCCACCTCCTTTAGTTTCTTGAGGAGTCTGAGCATGTATTTGGAGGTGCCGCTGTTCAGGTACTCCATTTCGATATCCACATGGGTGTGTGCCGGGGGTGAGGAGGCAAAGGCAATGATCCAGTCCAAAATATCCTCATAGAAAAGGGAAACATCCTCGGGAATGGACCTGCCCTTAAATTTAATTTTGCCGGAAGGGTCCAACAAAACGTAGGGCGTTTTCTGAGTAGGTTGAAACTCTAATTTATCCATCCCATGACTAAAAAGGCACTCCAATATACTACTTTTTGCGGCATGGAAGTGCAATTCAATTTCATTTTTATCACATATTTGTTGAAGGAGAATCAGAAATACATCCTCGCCAGAGGAGCCACGTCATCGGACGAAAAATATCCCTGGAGGTATCGGTAATACC
>SPBY01000343.1 GCA_004525825.1 Bacteroidia bacterium | reverse complement strand
CCGGATTCTTCCCTGGGCCTGGATCCTGGACTGGCTTTTCTTCAATATCTGGTAAGCGATTTTAAGGAGAAATAAAGGGATCTAAATAGACTGGCTACCTGGAAAACATGGCCATTCCCACAGAAAACAGGATCAGCAATAGCGAAGTCCCAAAATAAAACAAGGAGGCTCTGAATTTTCTGGTGGATCCCTTGGATCTTTTAATAAAGACCCTACCCAGTTGTGTCAGAAAAAGGGCAAAAATCATCAGTGCAATGTGCTCAATGGCCCAGAACCTCAGAGAAGCATCATTCTGGGTATCAGGGACTTCCCACATTGGACCTTCCAGGGTGGACCTGAGCAAAAAGTAGATCAGGAATCCAAGGAAAAGCTGGAAATAGAGTGCCACGTTGAAAACAAGCGAGACTACAAAGTCCTGCCTGCCATATTCACGTTTCCTTTTCAAGCCGTGGATGGACATCACTAAGGTTGAGATTCCGGCCAACAAGGTGATGGTACTAATGACAATGTGAATCTTAAATGCAAAGGAGTAGATCATAACAGTATGCAAAATAAAAAAAAACCATCTGTGTCTCACTCCAGATGGTTTTTTTATCCAATTTAGCTATGTTGTTATCTTTAGCTTGATAACCTGATACACCAAATGTAAAACATGATTCTGAAGAGAATCTGAAGATTTTAGGCCGGAAGCCCAATTGTAAATGTATGTTGCTGTTTATCAAAAGAATAATCAATGCTAAAATTGTAGGTTTCGCACACTTTTTTCACCAGCGATAGCCCCAATCCAAAACTTCCGGTTCGCCGGGTATTTCGTACAAAGCGTGTAAAAAGCTCTTCCTGGTTGAATCCCAGCGGATCGCCGTCATTTCGAATCACCAGGCTTCGGGGCCCGGTTTCCAGCACAATGGTCCCTCCCTCAACGTTATGTACAATAGCATTCTTCAAAAGATTGGCCACCAGCAAGTCGGCCAGTCCATGGTCCATGAACAAGGCCCTGCCGCCATCCTTGTAATACTTCTGAACCTTGATTCTTCTCAAGCCGATGTATTCCTCCAGAAGTTCCAGGTGACGGTCCAGCAATCCGGTAAGTTTAATCTCCTCCTTTTCGGTAAACTGTCGGTTTTCAATCCGGGTAATCAGGGTCAGGGTTGAATTGAGCCTCGATAACTGGTGAACGCTGGTATTGATCGCCTCCAGCAATTTCATCTCTTCCGCACCCAGTTTTTCAGATTGGATCAGCAACTCTGCTTTGGATTTGATCACGGCCAGGGGTGTCTGCAGCTCATGCGTGGTATGGTCGGTATACTCTTTCAGCTCCCTGTAATCATTGGACAGCCTGCGGGTCATTACCTCCAGCACCTGCTTGAGTTCATCGAACTCCTGGATATCCTGTTCTCCAAGAATCACTGGCTCCTTGGTGGTTTCAAAGCGCTTCAGTTTTTCAATGGCCTCAAAAAAATCTTTCCAGAGATTGGCAAAAATAAACCTGTTCAGGATAAATATCCCAGCCAGGAAGAGGATCACCATCAGCGTAATCATAAGCGTAACCCGTTCCACCAGTTTATCGGTGGGGGTAGTGGATTTGTAAATTCTAACCAGGAGATTCTCTTCCCCCTTTTGGGAAATATATTGCAGGTAACGATAAGTCCTGTACTGTTCATTCTTCACATCATATTTAAGGGTATCCCCGAAAATGTATTCGGCTTGAGTAGCAGAGCCAGCAGGACGTACCGATAGAGAGTCGATCCCCGGAAGAGCTCCCACCTGAATTCCCCAATAGTCATCCAGATAGAGCTCCACCACCTCCTTCATATCAACCAGCTCCCGGTTCAGGTCAGAAAGACTCATGTTTCTCAGAACCTGGAAAAAAATGACCCCCATGATGAAAAATAGGAACAGGCTTAGGGTGGCAATATAGAGTGTCGACTTGGTGAGCAGTTTCATATGCCTTTAGTCAATTGAGAATTTATATCCTACGCCATAGATATTCCGTACATAATCGGGACAGCCTGCATCCATCAATTTTCTTCGCATGTTCTTGAGATGAGTATAGACAAAATCGTAGGATCCGTAGCCTCCCCCATACTCCCCCCACAAATAATCAGCAATGCCCTCCTTGGTCACCACCCTGTTCCGGTTAGCCATGAAGTAAAGTAGCAGGTCCAATTCCTTCCGTGTCAGGTCGACCTGCTGTTCCTCCACAAAACAGGTGTGCTCCTCCGGCTCTACCTTGATGGCCCCGAACCTGAGCACTTCTCCTCCGTCCATGTGGGTTCGCCTGGCCACAGAGTGCACCCTGGCCACCAGCTCTGAGAGGTGAAAGGGCTTGACCAGGTAATCATCGGCTCCGGCTTTGAGTCCTTCCACCCTTTGCTCAATGGCATTCCTGGCTGAAATAATGATGATGCCCGATTCCGATTTATTCTCCCTGGCCAGCTTTACCAATTCTAAACCATCCCCGTCGGGCAGGTTCAAATCGATAAGCATACAGAGGTAGTCATGTCTGTCAAGCATGGCCACGCCCGTATGAAAATCAGAGGCCTGCTCGCACCTGAATCCTTCCATAGCCAGATAGGACACCATCGACTCCATCAAGGAGGCCTCGTCTTCCACAATAAGAATCTGCATGCCTTTGGATTTGACACAAAATAACAAAATCTTAACTACTTTTAGGTGTTTAACTGATCCCTAAACCTATGAAAACTAAAATCCTGCTAGTATGCATGCTACTCACAGGCATGGTTCTCAACGCTCAGATCAAAGCCCCGGTGCTCTCAGGCAAAGAAAAACTAAGCATGTACCAATCCCACGAAAAGATGCGCGATCAGTCACAGTTCAATGAGCTGCACTGGCAATTCATCGGACCTACCAACATCAGTGGTCGCTGCACCGACGTGGAAGCAGTTGGACCCAAGGGCCAGAGCTATACTATCTGGGTTGCCACCGCTTCAGGCGGGATCTGGAAAAGCATCAATGAAGGGGTCACTTTCGATCCCGTATTCGAACACCAGGGTACTTCCACCATCGGTGACCTTGCCATTTCCCCTTCCAACCCGGACGTAGTATGGGCAGGAACGGGCGAAGCCAATATATTCAGATCTTCCAATCCGGGCTGCGGAGTCTGGCTTACCATGGATGGCGGACAGACCTGGGCCCATATGGGACTGGAAGAAACCTTTACCATCTCCCGCATCCTGGTCCATCCCACCAATCCGGATGTGGTCTATGTAGCAGCTTCGGGTCACGAGTGGACCCAGAACAAGGAAAGGGGACTCTATAAGACCACCGATGGGGGAAACAGCTGGGAAAAGATTCTTTACAAGGGTCCCGAAAGCGGGATCAACGACCTGGTGATGGACCCCCGGGACCCGGATATCCTCTATGCTACCACCTGGCAGCGTACCCGATTAAGGTGGAACGATCCGCGCACCTATGAGAATCATAAAAACAACGGAATATGGAAAAGCACCGATGGTGGTAAGAACTGGAAACAGCTGTCCCAGGGGCTTCCTTCGTCCAAATTCATGGGACGTACAGGAATCGATGTGGCCCGTTCCAATCCCGATGTGGTCTATGCCTTTGTGGACGATTACGAAGTGGCGTTTAAAGCGGAAGAAGGGGAGCTGGACTCCTATGGCCGGCCCAAAGAGGATGTGATCAAAGGAGCCACCCTCTACCGCTCCGACGATGCCGGAGAGAGCTGGAGCCAGGTAAGCGGACTCACTGAGGAAAGCAAAAAATACATGTCAGGGCACTCGGGCACCTATGGTTGGGTATTTGCCCAGATGCGGGTCGATCCCAACGACGAGAACCGCGTATACACGCTCGGCCTCTGGATCAACATCTCCACCGACGGGGGTGCAACTTTCGAACCCGATCGGGGGAAGATCCATATGGATCAGCACGGCATGTGGATCGATCCAGACAACTCCAATTATATCCTGGCGGCCCACGATGGCGGAATCAGTGTTACCTACGACAAGGGAGAAAACTGGCGCAACCTGATCGAGGAATTGCCCCTGGCTCAATTCTACAATGTGGAATATGATTTCCATGAGCCCTTCAGGGTTTATGGTTCGGTGCAGGACCATCACAGCTTCTACACCGAAGTGGACCTATCGGCTGGGAAGGACAAGCTCAGTCCCACCGAATGGGAATACACCCTGGGAGCCGAAGGAAGCACCCATGTGGTAGACCCCCGGGACAACAACTCCATCTATGCATCGCTCTTCTACGGGAAACTGGCTAAAGCCACCGTGGAAGGCTATCCGGACGACATGGAATGGGTGCTTCATTCCACATTCCCCGACGAACCGGAATACAGGGGACAATGGATGGCCCCCACTCTGCTGTCGGACCACAATCCGGACATTGTATACCATGGGGTTCAGCATGTGCTGCTTTCCACCGACCGCGGAGGTACCTGGGAGAAAATCAGTCCCGACCTTACTTACAACGATCCGGAAAAACAGGGAGATATCAGCTACCAGACCATCTCTGCCCT
>SPBY01000479.1 GCA_004525825.1 Bacteroidia bacterium | reverse complement strand
TGAGCTTCAGAATCATATACGATCACATCGTTTCGGGTAGTTACTGCGTCGATGATGGATGCCATGCCCTGGTAACCATAATTCAGGAGGAAGGCATCCTCTTTCTGAACAAAAGAGGCCAGAGCTACCTCCAGTTCTTCGTGTTTACGGGTTTGTCCCGACATCATCCTGGCACCCATGGGGTAGGCCATTCCATACTCTGCAGCTGCAGCAGCGTCTACTTTCCTGACTTCGGGGTGGTTTCCAAGTCCGAGATAGTTATTCAGGCTCCAGGTCAGCACCTCTTTTCCACGAAATTTCATATGGGATGAAATTTCTCCTTCAAGCTTGGGGAATGCAAAATAACCATGTCCCGCCTTTTGATACTGACCAATGGGGCCCCTGTTCTTGGTAATTCTTTCAAAAATATCCACGGATATAAGTTTAAGTGATTAGGGCACAAATTTAATTATTTTTTCGTTGGGTCGATATATAACTTCCTGATCACATTAATTGTTGAGATAAAATACAGGGAAGTGACATTAAACGCGGTATGGTTTTTGTAAAAGGATTATGCAAATAAATGCTCAACTCTTTTATTATTAACTCAATAATTGTAATTTTGCGCAATGTTTAAAAACAGGATTTTATTTGGTGTTCTTTTTGCAACGGCTGCAGTGATCCTCAGCGGATGTGGAGAGTATGAGAAGTTGCTGAAAAGCAACGACTTCAAGGCGAAGTATGAGATGGGAGTAAAAATGTATGAGGAGGGTGAATACGCCAGGGCAGGTACCCTGTTCGATCAGGTGGCAAATGTATACCGGGGGACGACCAAAGCCGATACAGTCAAATATTACCAGGCGAAGAGCTATTACGGACAGCGCGACTATATGATGGCGGGCTACTATTTCAATGAGCTTTCGGTAACCTACGTAAGCAGCGTCTACCTGGAGGAGTCCGATTTTATGGTAGCCTATTGTTACTACAAACAGTCACCCCGTGCGGAACTGGACCAGGAAACTACCTTTAAGACCATTACGGCCATGCAGATGTTTTTGTCCAGGCACCCCACTTCGGATAAGGTATCAGAATGCATGACGATTGTCACCGAAATGAGGGACAAACTGGTTGAGAAATCATTTATCAGTGCCAAGCTCTATTACGACCTTGGATATTACGACTCGGCCATACTCGCCCTTCGCAACAGCCTGATGGAATATCCTGAAACCGGACACAGAGAGGAGCTGATGTTCCTCATTCTGAGATCATCCTATCTCCTGGCCGACAGGAGCATCCCCAGCAAGCAAAGGGATCGCTACCAGGCAACGGTGGATGAGTACTTAAGTTTTATCGGGGAGTTTCCCGACGGACCTCACAGCAAGGAGGCAAAGCGGATGTATGAATCATCCAATAAATTTTTAGAGGAAAACAACAACGAAACATAATAGATGGATTACAAAAAGACAAAAGCGCCACTGACTACAGTGACCAGGGATCTGAATGACCTGGATGGAGAAACTGATAACATTTATCAAACTGTGATGATTGCCTCCAAAAGGGCCAACCAGATCAGTGTGGAGATGAAGCAGGAACTGAACAGGAAGTTGGAAGAATTTGCTTCCTATACGGATAACCTGGAGGAAGTGTTTGAGAATCCGGAGCAGATCGAGATCTCAAGATTTTTTGAGCGTCTGCCAAAACCATCCCTGATCTCCTTGCAGGAGCTGGTTGAGGATCAGATATATTTCAGGATTAATGAAGCACCTGAAATAGAGGAACCACAGTAGAACAGATACTTTCCTGATGGAACTTGCAGGAAAACGCATTATTCTTGGTGTTACCGGTAGCATAGCTGCCTACAAAGCAGTCTATTTACTAAGGCTCTTGATCAAAGAGGGGGCCGATGTACAGGTGATTATGACCCCTGCAGCAAGGGAATTTGTGGGGCCGGTTACCTTCTCTGCGCTTTCCGGAAATTCCGTTCTTTATGACTTTTTTGCTTCTGAAGGTGGAGATTGGAACAGCCATGTGGACATGGGTGTTTCCGCCGACCTGATGCTGGTGGCACCGCTCACCGCCACCACCCTGGGAAAAATGGCCCATGGGGTAGCCGATAATCTCCTGATTACCACCTATCTTTCGGCCCGTTGCCACGTAGTTGTGGCGCCGGCCATGGACATGGACATGTACCGCCATCCTTCTACCCAAGGCAATCTGGATATTCTGAAAGGATATGGGAACCTGGTCATTGAACCGGGCAGCGGAGAGCTGGCCAGTGGCCTTGAGGGCAGGGGAAGGATGGAGGAACCAGAAGAGATACTCAGCTTTATCAGGCAGATGGCTTCGGAGCCTACAAAAAAAAAACTCCTGAATAAAAGGGTGCTGGTTACGGCAGGACCCACACACGAAAACATAGATCCCGTTCGTTTTATTGCTAACCATTCCTCCGGGAAAATGGGTTTTGCTATTGCGGAAGCTTTTGCTGCTGAGGGAGCCACTGTATCCCTGATCACAGGTCCGGTTTCTCTGAATACCCATATGGCGGGTATAGAAGTGACCAGGGTCAGTTCGGCCGCTGAGATGTTTGAAGCTTGCAGTGCTTTGATGAAGCAGATGGATGTAGCGGTGTTCAATGCAGCTGTTTCAGACTATACCCCAGCAGAACCTTCCGGAAAAAAAGTAAAGAGGGGGGAAGGGGAGTGGATCATCCGGCTCGAACCCACCAGAGATATTGCGGCAGAAATGGGCAGGAGAAAATCGAAGGGACAGGTTCTGGTGGGATTTGCACTGGAAACTGACAACGAAGAGGAACATGCCTTTTCAAAGCTGAAGAAGAAGAACCTGGACCTGGTGGTACTGAATTCCATGCAGGATGCCGGGGCGGGGTTCGGGACAGATACCAACCGGGTGACCATGATGGACCATTCGGGGTATTTAGAAAAATTTGAATTGAAGCCAAAGAGCCAGGTGGCTTCCGACCTGGTGCGGCGGGTGATAAAAATGATTGATGATGCGTAAGATTGGACTACTGCTTCTTATTTTGACAATTTCCCTACAGCTCTACAGCCAGGAATTCAGGTGCAATGTCCAGGTGGTGAGTCAGCAGATACAGGGAACCAACAAACAGGTTTTCCAGACCCTGCAGAATGCCATTTACGAATTTATGAATAACCGGGTATGGACCGACAATGTGTATACCATGGAAGAGCGGATCGAGTGCAACATGATGATTAACATAACAGAACAGATGTCGGCCGATGAGTTCAAGGGAACCCTCACCATCCAGGCCAGGAGGCCGGTCTTCAACACCAACTACAATACAACCACCCTGAATTTTGTGGATAACGATATCCGCTTCAGGTACGTGGAATTTGCTCCCCTGGAG
>SPBY01000263.1 GCA_004525825.1 Bacteroidia bacterium | reverse complement strand
GAGGCCCCAAAGATTAAAAAGTCCATGTTCGGGGAAGCGGTGAAACTGTTTAACGGCAAGGACCTGGATAACTGGGAGCTGGTAGAAAAGGGAGCAGTGAGCGGATGGAAGGCCATAGATGGTGTGATGATGAACAATCCTGAACAAAAGGAAGGTGAGGAACATATCACCTACGGGAACCTGCGAACCAAAGCAACTTTCGAGGATTTCAATCTGACCCTGGAGGTCAATGTGCCCGAGGGAAGCAACAGCGGAGTATACCTTCGCGGCATCTATGAAATTCAGGTGATGGACAGTTATGGCAAGGAGCTGGATTCTCACAACATGGGTGGCCTGTATAGCAGAATCACTCCTTCTGAAGCTGCTGAAAAGCCGGCTGGCGAATGGCAGAAAATGGACATTACCCTCTACCAAAGGCATGTGACCGTCAAACTGAATGGAAAGAAAATCATTGATAATCAGCCGGTAAAAGGAGTGACCGGGGGTGCCCTGACCTCCGACCAGTTCTCGCCCGGGCCCATCCTGTTGCAGGGCGACCATGGCATGGTGAGCTACCGGAACATGGTGCTGACTCCCATCGCGGGGGAATAGTATCTAAAAGAAATGAGCATCCAGAAGTTGATAAGCCTGCCTGCAGGAATGCCCCCACTTTTTCATAAGCTGGAGAAACGGGATCCGGATACCTGGTTTTGTGATTCAGATCCGGCCGGGATTAAAGTGGGTTCGGGGGGAGGGACCGCACACATACTCTGGTCGGCCTACCAAAAATCCGGGTTCAAAGGCTCATTGAAAATGTGGCTGGAATCGGGACAACGTCTGGTGATTCATTCAGGGGGAGAGAGCCGCAGGTTGCCAGCCTATGCACCTTACGGGAAATCGCTTTTGCCCATGCCGGTCTTTCGCTGGTCCAAGGGTCAGCATCTGGATCAGAAACTGCTTGATTTCCAGTCGGGGTATTACGAAAGGATTCTAAAGAATGCGCCGGACAGTTATTCCCTACTGATCGGCAGCGGGGATGTGATGTGCATTTCGTCGGACCGCTTCCACAAGCTACCCGAAGCCGATGTCCTCGTGTTTGGGATCTGGGTAGATGATGCCGTCGCCTCGCGGCACGGGGTGTTCTTCAGCCGGCGGGAGCAGCAGGACCAGCTCTCTTTTGTCAAGCAGAAGCCATCGGTAGAGGAGCTCAGGGAACATGCCCGGGAGTATTATTACCTGATGGATTCAGGGATCGTGATGATGAACACGGAAACCACCCTGAAACTGATGAAGAAATCGGGCTGGGACGAAGAAAGTAAGTCATTTTCAGATCTTGGTCCCCGGTTTTATGATCTGTACAACGATATGCTCACCACTTTTGGCAATGAGTCGGATTCTACGGACCCGGATCTCTCTGGTTTGTCAGTGAAGCTGGTCCCCTTGCATGAAGGGGAGTTCTATCATTTTGGAAGCAACAGCGACCTGATCTCATCCACCCTCAGGCTTCAGAACAGGGTCACGGATCAGCGCTTAAAGTATGCCAGTGAATCGGACCACCATCCTTCCATCTTTCAGCAGAATGCTGATATCCATGTGAGCTTTGGCAGTGAACACCACCACCTGTGGATCGAGAACTCTTTCATTCCAGTAAGCTGGAAACTCAGTCATCACCATATTCTTACGGGCATTCCTGAAAATCAATGGGAACTCAATCTCCCTGCATTCCTCTGTCTGGACCTGGTCCCCATGGGTAAGGATAGGTACTGTATCAGGAGCTATGGATTTGAAGACCGGTTCCGGGGCTCCATGAAAGAGGGCGAGCATTGGATGAATCAAGCTCTGGCACAATGGATGCAAGAGCGGAACATTGCACCCGGGGAAGCGGGTTGTAAGCCGGATATTACCATTTACGATCTGCCCCTGTTCCCGGTTGTGACAAAGGAAGAAATTCCAGGAATGCTAGATCTGCTGCTAAACCGCGACGGAGATCCTTCCCACTGGATGCGTGCAGAAAGGCTTTCGGCCAGGCAACTTTCGGAACAGGCCGATGCGACGGCCATTTATAAACAACGACAGGCGCTGAAACAACTGTCCCTTCCCAAACTGGCGGCCAACCACCCTAAGAGCATTTTTTATTACCTGGACCTGGAACAAACCTCGGTCGATTACAGGGAGTCGGGACTGGAAATGCCCGCTGAGCTCTCCACCGGGGAACCGGTGATCAAGAGGATCAACGATGCCATGTTTCGTGCCCGGGTATGCGGAAACCGGGTGCAGGCACAAGGGTTTGAGAAAGAAGCTTTCGGGATTCTGAGACAGGAGATGATAAACACCCTGCATTCAGATCCGGTCAGACCCGTCAGGAACCTTCTGGACGATCAGATCCTCTGTGGCAGAAGCCCGGTTCGTCTCGACCTGGCCGGGGGATGGACCGACACTCCTCCTTTTTGCATCATGGAAGGAGGGAAGGTGGTCAACCTTTCGGTGGAGCTGAACGGACAGCTGCCTTTGCAGGTCTATGCCAGACCCATTGAAGCCCCGAAAATTGTACTGCGATCCATCGACCTGGGAGATAAGCTGGAGATTGAAAATTACGAGGAGCTTCACACTTATGACCAGCTGGGAGGGGGTTTCTCCATCCCCAAGGCGGCCCTGGTCCTTGCTGGCTTCGGTCCAAGGTTCTCAGATAGAAAGTATCCCAACCTGACAGCCCAGCTGAAAGAATTTGGGTGTGGTATTGAAATATCCCTGCTGGCAGCCATACCGAAGGGATCGGGCCTGGGAACCAGTTCGAACCTGGCGGCCACAGTATTGGGTACACTTAGTAACTTTTGCGGACTGAACTGGGACAATCACGAGGTATCTTACCGCACACTGATTCTGGAACAGATGCTTACCACCGGGGGTGGATGGCAGGACCAATTCGGGGGGATCTTCAATGGGGTGAAGCTGCTGGAAACAGAATCCGGTATCAGACAGAATCCCGGGATCAAATGGTTGCCCGAGCAGCTATTCACCAACCGCGAAACCCGGCAAATGATGCTCTTGTACTATACAGGCGTGACCAGGGTGGCCAGGGACATCCTGGGCGAAATTGTTAAGGCCATGTTCCTGAATTCATCCTCTCACCTGGAGATTTTCAGAGAGATGAAGGTTCATGCCAGTGAGACCTTTGACACCATCCTGGCCAATGATTACCAGGGTCTGGCCGAAAAGGTGGCCATCAGCTGGGCCTTGAACCAACAACTGGATCAGGGCACCAATCCACCGGTGATACAGGAGCTTACTAAGCGGGTCGATGATTACCTCCTGGGCTATAAATTGCTAGGAGCCGGCGGAGGGGGATACCTGCTGATGTTTGCTAAATCGGCAGAAGCTGCCATGCAGGTAAGGAAGAACCTGGAATCGCTTCCCCCCAATTCCTTAGCCCGGTTTGTGGATTTCAGCATTTCCAGCACCGGGTTCCAGGTAAGTCGTTCTTAAGAGCTCGGCCTGGATTCAGGAGGAGGTCCTGTTTTCAAATTTTTCCACCTCAATTTTTCCGTACATCACCTCCAGGAAAGGCTTTCCATTCCGGAGTCCGGCCAGTCCATACCCTGTTTCGGTGGATATGAAGCACTGAAAATCATCACCGAGTTGTGAATGGATGTAAAGCGTTTTGTCCACCGCATCATAAAAAAGACCTGTTAAACCCTGCAACAGGGCATAAGAGGAAAGGGCCCTGGCATACCAGTGTCCGCACTCATATTCGTTGAAAGGATTTCGGATCCTCCCGTCATACCTTCTGCGCACCTCCCGTACGATGTCCAGACCCTTTTCTACCTCCCCATGCATCATCAGGTGGGAGGCTACCTGGTACTCGATCCCTGTCCACACCTCGTTGCTGTATACAAAGGGCAGGGAGGGCTGATCGCCCCGGGGCCAGGTGCAGAGCAGGAGTCCACCATCCTTTCCTGCCCCGAAGCCCGGTCGCTGAGGATTCACATGGTCCGAAAGGTCGGTCCTGAGGTTGGATTTGTAGACTGCTTCCAGGTGACTCTGAACCATCTCCCGGTCCAGGAATTCAGGCAGGCCGCAAACTGCATCGAACCATGCGCCAATGATCCCATCGGCCAGGCAGCCGTTTCCATACTGGTATTTGGGTCCCTCCTTTTTAAGAAGGGCCAGGGCTTCTTCGCTATAGTTGATGTTCCAGTTCTCCTCCAGGTGTTCATCTGGAGGAGGTGTGTGTAATCCCTTCCAGGTGGTAAGTTGGATGAAGTACTCCCCGTTGTAGAGTTCGTTTTCCATAAAGTGGATCCCCTTGTCCAGGATCTGCTGGTAGGAGTCACTCTCCTCTCCCAGGGCCTCTGCCATCCGGATCATGGCCTGGGTAGCTCCCAGGTAAATACTGCTGCACATGCCATCGGGTCCCCAGAACTCAATGTCGTAGGTATTGTGGTGGGGTTCCATCAGGACTCCCTTGCCATCGGGATCCCAGCTAAGGGCGCAGAAATCATAACTGCCTTTAATCGGCGGCCAAAGCGATCGGAGCCACTCCGTATCGCCCGAGATGCGCCAGTCACGGTAGACCTTCATCATCCCGCCCAGTTGTCCGTCAGCGGCCGCATGAAAGTTATGGTCGGTGACCTGGATGGGCAAGGCCGAACGGAAATTCTGGTGTCCGTTCTCATCCTGGCTCTGTTTAAATTCCGTCTCCCTTAGGGTTCTCTCCATCCGGGGGAAAAGGTGGGGTATGGCCTGGGCATAGTTCCATACGTGGGTGCACGATCCGATACAACATCCACTGCCCGAATCAAAACAACCCTCAAATGCCCAGATTGCCCCGTCTTTTTGCCTCAATATCGTGGGGGATTTCAGGATGCCCAGGTTGGCCGATACTGCTTCGAGTACCACTGGGGGCACATCCGAAGCAAAGAAGGTTTGGCTGAACAGCTCCGCTTTCTTAAGCAGCTCGGTGTATTCGGACCTCCAGTATTGAGAAACTTCCTCGATACCGGTAAACCTGCCGGAGTACCAGGGCTCATAAAACTGGGCGGTATATTCCGGGGAACAGCAACCCAGTGCCGGATCACATTCCGCCGCCCCCTGTACCGGGGCAATTCCTCCAAAGCGCTGGTCGGAGTGAGGCACATACCACGACATGAGCAGGTGAACGGTTTTTGATTCGCCCGGCTGGAGTATTACCGGAACATAGAGGGATGCATTTACCGATCCGGAGCTGGCTGTATCGGAGATGGGTTCCCCCTTTTCAATATCATCCCAGAGCATGGTACGGGCATCGTACCATCCTCCCCTAAACCACCGGTAATCCACCGAAGCATCCTCCAGGGTGGAAATAGAGAAGTCTCCTTTGTAATGG